>JBFOLZ010000042.1:0-18015 GCA_040830445.1 Puniceicoccaceae bacterium | reverse complement strand
TCCGCTATCACTGGATAAGAAAGAAATCGTGGTCCTTGGTCCCAACGCGGACTCTGGAGAAGCCCTTCTCGGGGATTACAGTTATACCGGTGGGCGGCGGGGATTCTGGTGGCCACGAATGGTCAGGCCGGACACGTTGGATGAGGTCAAGGCCATCCCGGTTTGGAGCAGTCTGCAAGCGGCTGCGCCAGAAGGAATGGAACTTATCCATCATCAGGGCTGCAGCTTGATGGGGAAAGATGACGATGACGCGCTAATTATCCAAGCCGCCGCCATCGCGGCGAAGGCTGATCTGGCAATCATAGTCGCCGGAGAACGGTCCACTTCTCTAAGCGGTGAGTGCCGTGACCGGCATGAAATCACCCTGCCGGGGAAACAGTCCGAACTGGTCAGGCAGGTTGCTGCGACAGGCACGCCGGTCGTCCTCGTTGTCTTTGCGGGACGCCCGCTGGACTTGTCAGAAGTGGAACCGTTCTGCTCGGATATTCTCATAACCTTTTATCCTGGTGACGAAGGCGGCCGTGCCATCGCGGATATCCTCCTTGGCAAGGCTGCTCCGGGAGGCCGTCTTCCTGTTTCACTTCCGGCGGATCTTGGTCTTTGCCCCGCGGATTCCCGGATGACGCTGAACACAGGCTGGGAAAAACTTGTGGGCGACATACGCGCCAGGCCCCTTTATCCGTTTGGACACGGACTCACGTACTCAGAATTTGACTACAGTGGAATGGAAGTGCTTGCCAATTCTGATAATGGAGAGCCTCTTCGCCTCCGTTTCACGGTGACAAATATCGGAAACCGCACAGCTGAGGAAGTTGCCCAGGTGTATGTTGGCGACCTTGCTGCGAGTATCGTCCAGCCAGAGTTCAGTCTGAAGGCCTTCTGCAAGGTGGAACTTGATCCCGGGAAATCAAGAACGCTCGAATTGACCCTTCCTGCCTGTGCCCTCTCCTTCCACAATCGTGAGATGAAGCGAGTTACTGAGGCGGGTCGTTTTGAGGTCCGCGTCGGTCGCTCATACGCAGACATTCGCTTACGCACCTTTTTTGAGGTCGCTGAGGATCAATTCTTCGATTCCTACTTCGAACAGCCTGCCTTACTCCAGTGATCCATGCCCGACCGCCCCAACATTCTGTTCCTGATCATGGACGACCAGCGTCCGGACACGCTGGGACCGGATTCACGCTTTCCTGTACACACGCCAAACCTGGACAGACTCTGCGCTGAGGGTACGCGCTTTGACCGTCACTACGTCACAACCCCAATCTGCACACCCGGACGGGCGGAGGTGCTGACTGGTCATCATTCCTACCGCAACGGGGTGCGCTGGTTTGGTCAACCGATCAAAGCTGATTTACCTCTGCTGCCACATGTCCTGCAGTCTGCCGGTTATCACACCATCCATGTCGGCAAATGGCACAACGACGGCCACCCCCGCGACAAGGGCTTCGACTGCGTGCGCCGCGCCATGCACGACAGCCGTCTTCCCTATGGGGAGCATGGCCACACCATGGAGTGGGAAGAAGAGGGACAAATGACGCAAGGACACAGCACCGAAATGTTCTGCGATGCCGCCATCCAGGAGATCAAGACAGCCCCCGAAAACAAGCCATGGTTCTGTTATCTCGCCCTGCATTCCCCGCATGACCCATTTCAGGCTCCTGATGAATTTCTTCCCGATGCAGGCACCCTGCCTGACAACTTTATGCCGATCTATCCATGGGACAACGGTGATCTGACCATTCGCGACGAACTCCTCCTCCCATTCCCCCGCAAGCCGGAAGCCGTGCGCGAATACCGCAGCCGGTATGCCGGCATGATCCAGCATCATGACCATCATCTCGGCCGCATTTTTGAACACCTGCGGAGCACAGGCGAGTGGGACCGCACGATTGTCGTCTTCACCAGCGACCACGGACTCGCAGTGGGTGACCATGGCCTGCTGGGCAAGGAGAACATGCACGAGCACAGTTGCCGGGTGCCTTTTGTTGTGTGCGGCCCGGGAATTCAAGCGGGCCGTGTTGAAACGCAGCTTACCCATCACACGGATTTCATGCCCACCCTATGTCACTTGGCAGGAATGGAAGCACCTGTAACAGATGGACTCAATCTAGCGAGGAAACATTCTCGGGATTTCATCTGTTGCGGTTTTACCAGTCCGGATCCCAATCCCCAAAAACCTCTACGAGAAACGCAGCGCATGGCGGTAACAGGGCAATGGAAATATATCTGGTATCCACAGAGTAACCACCGTGCCCTTTACGATCTGGAAGGCGACCCAAACGAAACGGACAACCTGCTCTCCGGTTGGAGGCAAACTGATTACCCCTTATACGGATATACACCTCCGGAAACCGCTCCAGATGCCAAATCGATAGCTGATGAACTCCATAGCCGTCTTTGCGATTGGGGACGCAAGAACGGGGATCCACTTTTTAAATAGAATGAGTTTATCCGGGCATACCTCATTTTTTTCTCAAATTGACTGGCTCTTGCCTGAGTTATCAGGTGCAGAGGTTCTTCGGCGTGAGGGAAATACAAGTCGCGCATACGGCGAAGTTTTGAAGACTGTCCGCAAGCAACTCAAAACCAGAATGCCCGAACTCCCAAGGCTCGATCTCTGCGGAAATCTGGCAGAGTTGGCTGACAACCTTCTCGAAAGACGTGTAAACCTGCTCAATGAGATCGTCGAGCTCGACACCCTTGTAGATTGGGGGAAATTGGGCCTGACCGACCCGCAAAGAAACTGGCATCTCGGGTATCAATACTGGCTCAATGCGCTTGCCCACCAATATGCTGAAACTGGCGATGAGCGCTACGCCAGGCAATGGTGTCAATATGTCACCGAGTTCCTCGATGGCTGCCCTTACGCTGCTGATGGGCGCGGTTATTGGCCGACGCGTCCGATGGTACAAAATGACCTTAAAACCTGTAATCTCGGCGAAAACGGAGGCGCCCGGGTAAAAGAAGCGCCCCATAATCAACAAGCCCAATGGATGTCGCTGTCCTGCCATTTCCGCATCGAGGCATGGCTGGGAGGTTTGGCCCGTTTGGCCGATAGTCCATCCCTGGACGACATCACCCTCACTCGCATCCTCGAATCCCTTCTTAACGACCATGCTTTCGTGTGCGTGATGAATCCGCGCGAAAATACGCCCAACCAGTTTACCGCGGTCACCCTTTCCCTCCTAAAACTCTCCCTTCTCCTTCCCGTGCATCGCAGTTGCGCAAGCACTTTCCTTGTCGCATGGCAACGCCTGCAGCGGGTCTATGACAACAACCTGCTTCCCGACGGCAGCGACCTGGAGCAGTCCCCCGATTACAATACCTTCCTCCTCGATCTATCCATCGAAGTGCTGGAACTGCTGAAGGACGCTCCCGGGAGCCGTCGTGAGCCGATCAAACGGGCTGCCCAAAAACGTCTACGCTTTCTGACGAGCATCCTCATGCCCGGAAACCTCCAGCCCCCTATCGGCAAAGGGCACGCCGAGGAAAAAACCGGAAGTTTCCTCAATGCCGCCAGGGAGCTCGGAGACGCGATTTCCACCCAGGCCCTCACCCAACAAAGGGGTCCATTGCGCAATTCAGCGACCTTCCCATACGGTGGCTATCATTGCCTACGCGAGGACGGCAGCTATCTGCTTTTTAAAAACTCGCGCATCGGTAATGGACATATGCATGAAGACTGCCTCAGCTTCCTGCTTTGGCACAAAGGCGTCGAACTTCTCACCGACCCGAGCCACTACACTTACAACATGAATACCGGGGAGGAAGTCCTCCTCAACACCTACGCCCTTGGCACGCAGGGACACAACTCCATTTGCATCAACGGACTGGGGCAGCGCCAGCTCCCACTCTCGAAGTCCGGACGCCGCGCAGACGACGAAGTGCCGGAGTTGCGGGCCATCGATGTCCAGCCCGCTCAGGACCGCATCTGTGTCGGCAGTTCATTCGCATTTCTCGAAGGCACATACAATAACGGCTATGGGGCGAATGGCGAAATCGCCGCAAACCATCAAAGGACCATTATCCATGTCTTTGGTCAGGGCTGGCTCGTAATCGACCGCTTGCGAGACTTGCCGGAAGGTGCAACGATACAGCAGCACTGGCACCTGTCGGCGGAGTTTGATGCCGCCGATGCCCGACTCATTTCCAATACCGAGCTGCAGGCAAGTAACGAAAAAGCCCACCTGCGTTTGCTCAGGCTCAATCAGGGTAAGGTCTCCACAAAGTTCTTGCGCGGTTCCATGGAGCCGGTCCAAGGCTGGAGTTTCCCCAAGTACGGAGCCAAGTCTCCAGCATGGGAACTTGTCTGGGAAAGCGCTGCGGAGGCGCAGACTCAATCTTTGTTTACCTGGATTGAAAGCAGCCTGAAAGGAAATGCAGCAGACGTTCAATGGAAATCAGAAAGCAAAGTGTCCTGGCTCTGTGGGAATGCAGAAAAGCTGGTTCTCAATGCGGTTGAAGACATATTCCGGCTCAACTCCCCTATTGGAAGCCTATGCTGGAAAATTCACGAGGACATGCCCTGCGAAACCAGTTTGGAAGGCAGCACCTCCGAATTGCGGCCCCTGACATCTCCCAATCAAAAGAATTTGTGAGGTATTAAGCGTCTTTACCGCTCAAAAGCGTTTCAAGAATATCCTCATCCTGCTTCTTGGCAGATTTTCCATAAGCCTGCATGCCCTTGCCGATGGCCATTGGCTCTTTCGCAGTCCATTCGCAGAGGGCAACCGAGTAGGGGGCCAAGGCAAACGGATGTTCGCTGTTCTCTTGAGGCAGAAGCCTGCAACCCGGCTGCGAAGCGGCCTCCAAGAGAGCATGGGTCTGCTTGTTCAAATTGGCCGGGCACCCGATTTGCTCCCAGACCTCGACAACACTGCCCTTCCCTCTTTCGATGACCCGAATCGTGGAAAGTGCTTCAGCGTCTGGCGACGCAACCCTGCTCTTCCACACCGGAGCATTGGGATTGCTCAATGCCGGGTGATTCCAAAGCAGCAGCCGGGTCACGCCCTGGCTTTCACAGGCGATACCTCCGCAGCCTTCAGGAGCATCCTCACCCAAATCGACTTCGAGCAGATCACCATCCATCTGATTGAGAAAGCTGAATGCATTGTACGAGGCCTTCGCTAGGCCATCGACGGATATCAATCCGTATCCGCAATTGAAAGGGTGGAGTTGCGGTCCGGGTTCTTCGAAGATATCTGACAGTGCCCACCAGCCCATACTGTCGCAGGCATTGTCTAACTCTGTACAATGTCGTGCAATGAACGAACCGGCATAACTGCTCTCCACATAACGATTGAAGCCCCATGACACCTCGTCCGGACCGGTGGCTGCTTGACAGTTCCATTCTGTCCAATGGATTTCGGCATCCGGATACGCGGAGGATTTCACATCGTCCCGCACCCGGCGAAACGAATCATCGAAGTCCTTTTCAATATCGAAACCAGCAGGCCTTTCGCCTCCTATCGGGGTAAATGCGTCCTGCGGATAACGGTGCGTCGAGAAGAAATCCACGGGCAAGCCTCTCTTGGCACAAAGCCCGGCGAACTCAGGTATCCAGTCGGCTCCGGCCGTCGCAGGTCCCCCCACACGGAGATTGCGGTCCACCCGATGCAAAGCCGCCACCGTGTGTTCGTAGAGTTTTACATAGCCGTCAAAGCCACCTGTCCAGAAGCCCGGCATGTTGGGCTCGTTCCACAGCTCGAAATACCATTTCCGAACCTCCGCACGGCCGTAACGGCGAATACAAAAGCGGGCATATTCCTCGATCAAGTTTTCCCACTCAGCAAAATCCTTCGGCGGCGTCACGTTCATCTTATACCAGAATATAGTGCGCTCACCTGAGGCCAGGGCATTAGGCATTGGATTCAACTCAGCAAACGGACGCAGCCCGACGTCCAGCAATGTATCATAAATCTCACCGATCGTGCGCCATTGAAAGCGGATATCATCCTTCACCTTCTTAACGACCGCCATATCGTCATGGAAGAGTGCGTGGAAGCGGCAGTACTCCCAGCCAATCTCACGCTGCGCCTTGTCCAGGTGCTTGCGCAGGTCCGTCCTTAGCAACTCATAGGCACGGCCAACGGTGATAAGTTTTTTCCAGGGTCGGTTAAGTGGACGGCCTTTTTTACCATCACCCCGGGTAGAAACAGTAACCATATCTGATGGAATCAATGTTGGGACAGATGGGTCAAGATTGTCCAATGTTAGTCTATCCTACCCGGACCTTTGCCACTTCGAGGATTATTAGAGACCTGTGCTTACAACGCAACAAAACGGTATTTGATGACGAGCCTTTTCAGAAACGGACTGGTTTCCATATCCTTTAGAAATTGGTCTCCTGAGGAGATCATCGATGCGCTGGAACCGTTGCCCATGGAAGGAATCGAATGGGGGGGCGACAGCCATGTGCCCCACGGGGATATCAAGACAGCTATGCGGATCGGGAAGCTGACCCGGGAGGCGGGCCTGGAGCCCTTTAGCTACGGATCCTACTACCGGTTCCGGGAAGTGGATCCATCCGCCGGGGAACCAGACCCGGCAATCGATGCCGTCCTCGACACGGCGGAGGCCCTGGGATCGCGGAGAATCCGGGTTTGGGCCGGTGAGATGGATTTTGAAGAAGCCAACGCATCCTACCAACAAGCAATTGCGGAGCGCGCCCGGGAAGTTGCTGAGCTGGCGAGTAAACGAGGCTTGGTCATCGATCTGGAGTTCCACGGGGGAACCTTGAACAACTCTGCCCTAAATTCCCTGAAATTACTGGCGCAAATCGACCACACAAATGTTCGTACACTCTGGCAACCGGTGATGGACCTTCCTTTAAAGGATCGGCTCGATGGATTGAAGCTGCTGTTGCCACACATCAGCAACCTGCACTGCTTCCACTGGGGGCCCGGAGGTTTCCATGATCGTCGGCAACTAGCAGAGGGTATGGCCGACTGGCGGGCCTATCTGGAAGGGTTGCAGGAATCTGGGCAACCTCGCTGGATATCGTTGGAGTTCGTTCGCGGGGATTCACTGGACTCCCTGGAGAAGGACAGCCGGACATTAGCGGAACTGACGGGTGGAGACTTCCGCTATGCCTGAAGTTTAAGACACGTAATTTAGCTGAAAGTAATGTAACACATAGACCCATTCCGGTCACACAGGTATGCCTCCAGAACAATCCCAATCAACCAACAAACGGCCAATTGCCGCGCTATTTTACGATCCGGAAAACGATCCGATCTTTTTTTCCATAGAAAACAAAGCAGAGCTTCATCAGCTGTTGAGCCTGCAATCCGGCATTCTGACTGCAGAAGACATCCTCGCTGGTCAAGCGAAGGATGTGGAAATCCTGATCACCGGATGGGGCGCCTCCACGCTGACCGCGAATCTCCTGGAAGCAATGCCATCATTGCAACAGGTCTTGCATGTCGGTGGAAGTGTGAAAGGGCTGGTCGGATCCGGGGAGGTATTCCGCAAAGGCATACGCGTTGGCAGCACCAATCCAGAATTGGCTCAAAGCGTGGCTGAGTTCTGCATGGGACAGATCATCCTGGCAGGAAAGCACGTTCCAGAAAACAGACGCTTTGTAGAGAAAAACAAGGTTTATCCGCCCAAGCGATACAGTACAGACAACTATCCATGGGTAGTGGGCCTGATTGGTTATGGGGCCATTGCCCGCAGGCTTCGTCGGCTCCTGAAGGGGCTGACCATTAAAGTGTGGGTACACGATCCTTACTTATCGAGGGAAGAGGCGACTGAAGAAGGCATCAAGTTGGTTACGCTCCCGGAACTGTTTCAAGGGAGCGACATTGTCAGTTGTCACCTGTCTCACACAAAGGCAACGGAAGGCATGCTACGGGGAGACCACTTCAATGCCATGAAACGGCGGGCGACCTTTCTCAACACAGCCCGAGGGCAAGTTATCAACGAGGAGGAACTGGTCGCGGTATTACGCCGCCGGAACGACCTGTGGGCCATTCTGGATGTTGTCGCCCATGAACCTATTGCCGAAAACCACCCCTTCCACGATCTTCCAAACGTTATCCTTACGCCCCACATAGCGGGTGCCACAGGAGCGGAATGCCGCCGGCTAGGCCGATTCGCAACCGAAGAAATTCTCCGCTGGACAAACGGAGAGGCACTCATCGGTGAGGTTGCCGAGGAAACCCTTTCCATTCGCGCCTGAACTCCACCAGATCCGAGCGGAACAAGCCATGGCCGAACCGAAACCCAATATTCTCCTCATCACCACTGACCAGCAGCACGCTGATCACTTGGGTATAGCCGGCCTTTTGGCAGTTCCAACGCCCAACCTTGACCGACTCGGTCGAGAGGGTGTTCATCTACGGAGAGCCTACACAACCTGTCCGCTCTGCACACCGGCCAGGGTTTCCCTCTTAACCGGCCGCTACCCATCTATGCATGGGGCCTACACCATCGGGGTCACGCAACCACACTTGCCGCAACCCACCCTGCCTTCCTGCCTTGCTAACGCGGGCTACCGAACAGCGCTTTTTGGTAAGGCCCACTTCGTTGCCCGTATGGATGAGATGGCCCATATTGCCGGGTCACCGGATCCCAGCCCGGGTTTCTTTGAGACCTTCACCGGTCCCTATCTCGGATTCGACGAGGTCAGGGTTTCGACTGGCCATACAATCAACGCCATCCCTGACGGCCACTACCGGGTATTCCTAGAACAGGCGGGTGTATCCTATGCTGACTGGTTTCCTCAGATGGGCCCTGATTACAACCATGATCACGTCGGCGTATGGAATATTCCGGTTGACTACCATGACAGCACATGGGTCGGAAAGGAGACAACAGATTTCATCCACCGTCAGGCGGGGGCCGAGAGCCCCTGGTTCGCTTGGGCCAGTTTTCAAGATCCACACGAGCCGCATGTCTGTCCCAAAGAATGGATGGATCGGGTCGACCCGGCGCGGATGGACATTCCTGAAGGTTACCGGGAGGGTGAATTTGCTGACCGGCCCGCTTTCTATGAAGAGGCCTATTATCAAGGTAATCTGGGCTCGATTGATGATGAATGGGGTGCCCCTTGTGCAAGCCGACGTGCTGTATTGGAAACCGAAGCTTCTGATGCCCTCCAAGCAACCCTTGGTATGGTGGCAGGTATAGACGATCAGATCGGACGCATCCTTGCCGCATTGGAATCCTCCGGCCAATTGGAAAACACCCTGATTATCTTTACCAGTGACCATGGCGAATATCATGGTCACCATGGTTTCTGGGGCAAAGGGCTACCCGCTTACGAGGACGCCCAGCGAGTACCGCTACTGATTTGGGGGCCCGGATTGGGCATCCTTCCCCAGACCACAAACAGCCTGGCCAGCCTCATTGACCTGCCTGCAACGATTTTGGATTTCGCCACCGTAGATTTTCCAGCAGGCATGCAAGGAGTTAGCCTAGCGAAGTTATTGCGTCAGGAGGCATACGCAGTCAGAGATGCCGTTCTGGTCGAATTGCGGCCAGTAGCCGATTTCTCCCAGCACACACTGGTCGCCGGCCGCTACAAGCTTGTCGTTTACGAGAGTTTATCGCAGGGGGAACTCTACGACCTGCAACGGGATCCCAACCAGTACACCAACCTTTGGAATCATCCGGACCACCAGGACCTGCGTACAGATTTCTTGTTAAAATTAAGCCAATTTTACCAGAGAAACGAGGGCAGACTATTGCCAAGGAGCAGCTTCGCATGAAGCTTCCGCAAGGTCTCTGTCTATTCAGCCTTGCTTGATATATGCCAGAAGCTCATGCCTCCTGCAAAATAGCCAAAGTGGCCCATAGGGTTCGGATAGGAACCTGGGTATGAAATTTATTTGATTCCCGGCACACTTCCTGAAGACTCCCTGTTCCGGATGTCTTCCTCTTCCCGAAAGTTAACCCCCATGATGCAGCAGTATATGGAGGTGAAGGCAAAATTGCCCGCCAACACCCTGCTGCTATTCCGTCTCGGTGACTTCTACGAGATGTTCGACGAAGATGCCCGCATGGGGTCCGACATCCTCGGCATCACCCTGACCCAGCGGAACGGCCAGCCCATGGCGGGCATCCCCTATCATGCCGCCGACGCCTACATCCAGAAGTGCCTCAAGGCCGGCAAAAAGGTAGCCATCTGCGAGCAAATGGAGGCTCCCAAGCCGGGCCAGCTCGTCAAACGCTCCCTGACCCGCATCCTGACGCCCGGCACAACCCTTGAGGATCACCACATCGAGGCCGGTCGCAACCAGTTCCTGCTCGCCTGCAACTGGGGCAAGTCCGGCCTCGCCGCGGCCTGGCTGGACCTCACCACCGGCGAATTTCAAATCGCCGCCAGCCGGGGCTTCAGCAATTTGATTAACGTCTTCCACGCCCTCGACCCGCGGGAAATCATCCTCCCCGAGGAAGCCCTGGAAAAGTGGCGGGCGGATGACGAACTGGAAGGCTGGTCCAGTGAAGTCAGCCGCCTGATCGAGGGCCGGACCCATTCCACTCTGATGCCATGGCAATTCGATCCTCGAGAAGGGGCCAAGGTCGTTATGCAGACCTTGGGGGTCATGAATTTCGACGGCTTTGGCATCCCTGTGGACCATCCGGGCCTCGGGCCGGCCGGTGCCCTCCTCGCCTACGCCACAGAAAACCTCTGTGCCCAACCGGAGAATGTGCGCCGCATCCGCGAATACCGCTCCAGCGATACCCTGCAGATTGATCCCGCAACCCTGCGCAATCTTGAGATTTTCCGCTCCAGCCAGGGCATCCGCAAGGGATCCCTCCTCCACGCGATGGACAAGACAACCACCGCACCGGGAGCGCGTCTGCTCGAGCATAGCCTGACCGAGCCGCCCCTCGACCTGCAGGAATTGCAGCGCCGCCAGCGTTCCGTGGGTGAATTCCTCAGTGCCCCCGGGCTGGCTTCCGAGTTACAGGAATACTTGCGCGGCGTCCGCGATTTGCCCCGTATCATCGGACGCCTCCGCAATGGCCTTCGTAATCCCCGTGAACCGGGAGCAATCCGCCAGACCCTGCATCAACTTCCGCACATCCGCTCGGTTATCGAATCCTTCGAAAGCCCGTCCCTCAATGATCTCGGTCAAAATCTTCTCCTTTTTCCCGACTTGCTGGACCTGCTTGATCGCGCCCTCAATGACAACCTCCCCAACCAGATCCAGGAGGGAGGATTCATCGCCGACGGCTTTGATGAGGAACTGGACCGCCTCCGCGGCCTGACCCGCAATTCCCGTGAATGGATTGCCGCCTTTGAGGCGACGGAAATTGAGCGTACCGGGATCAAGTCCCTGAAGGTGAAATTCAACAACGCCTTCGGGTACTTCATCGAGGTCCGGAAGTCCAACCTGGCCAATGTCCCGGATGATTACATCCGCAAGCAGACCATGACCAATGCGGAACGGTTCTACACCCCGGACCTCAAGGAAAAGGAACGGGAAATCCTCAGCGCCGAGGAAAAGGCCATTGCCCGGGAGGAACAGCTGTTCCTGGAAATTGTTGGTGAAATCCTCGAACAGGCGGACGCTCTCGAACAGACCGCCCATTGCCTGGCCGAAATCGACCTCTTTGTCGGCTGGGCCCAGATTGCCCGTGAATGGAACTACACCTGCCCCGAACTCGACAGCAGCAACACCATCGAGATCGAGGGTGGCCGGCATCCGGTTGTGGAACAGATGATGCGGGAGCAGCGCCTGCAGGGCATGCCGGGTGAACACGATTTTGTCCCCAACGATACCTTTCTCAGTTCGGAGGAAGCCCAGATGGCGATTATCACCGGCCCCAACATGGCCGGTAAAAGCACCTACATCCGGCAGGTCGCCCTCATCACCCTGATGGCACTAGTCGGTTCATTGGTCCCGGCCGGCAAGTGCCGCATCGGACTCATCGACAAGATATTCTCACGCGTTGGAGACAGTGACGAGCTCGCCCAGGGCAATTCCACCGTCATGGTGGAGATGAACGAGACCGCCAACATCCTCAACAACGCCACTGACCGCAGCCTGATCATTCTCGACGAGATTGGCCGGGGAACGAGTACCTACGACGGCCTTAGCATCGCCTGGGCGGTCGTCGAACACCTCCACGGGACGGGCGAAAAGGGGCCGCGCACCCTGTTTGCCACCCACTATCACGAGCTGACCCAGATTGAGGGCGAATTGTCCCGGGTGCGGAACTTCTGTGTCGCCGTCAAGGAGTGGAACGATGCCATCATTTTCGTCCGCCAGGTCCAGCGGGGGGCCGCTGACCGGTCCTACGGAATCCAGGTGGCCCGGCTGGCCGGATTGCCGGACACCGTCATCAGCCGGGCCAAGGTTATCCTCAGCCGCCTTGAGGACGACGACTCCAGCCACAACATCCTCCGCCAGCGGATGAAGGCCCGGAAAAAGGCCAAACCGGGCGAGGACTTCCCCCAGCTGGAGTTGTTTTGAAGACCGGCTGACAAGATTGACATTTCCGTTTGCATTGGAGGAGTGAAGGACTTCATTAAGGGGCATGTCGGGAAAAAACTTCCATGAAGTTGTCCAACTGATCCGCAAGGACGACCCCCGCTACGAAGCCGGGGCCTACGTCTTTATGCGGCAAGCACTTGACCATACCCTGACTGGAATCAAGGAACGCGAAAAGTCCGGCAATCATCGCCATGTCAGTGGTCAGGAACTTTGCGAAGGCATTCGGGATTACGCCCTGGAACAATACGGCCCCATGGCCCGGACGCTCCTGCAGTCATGGGGTATCAACCAGACCGAGGACTTCGGACAAATCGTCTTCAATCTGGTCGAGTTTGGTATTTTCGGGAAAACGGACACGGACTCCATCGAGGACTTCAACAGTGTCTACAAATTCGAGGACGTGTTTGAGACGCCGTTCCGGCCCAGCAAGACAAGTTTCCCCGAAATTGCCGCCAGCCTCCAGGATCAAAGCTGACTGACATGACTGCCCGAAACTCCGGTCTACCCCCTTCACTGGAATCGCTATTCGCTCAATCGCCCGAGACGGTTGTCCTCGGGAATGGCCTCAAGGTTGTCTTCCAGCAACAAGCGGCCCACCCGGTGGTCAGCGTCCAGGTCTGGATCAACAGCGGAAGTATCCACGAGGGGAATCATCTCGGCTCAGGCCTCTCCCATTTCCTGGAGCACATGCTCTTCAAGGGAACCCACAAGCGCGGCCCCGGGCAACTGGCTTCCGAAGTACAGGCCCTGGGGGGAAACATCAATGCCTACACCGCCTTTGATCGTACCGTCTACTACATCGACGGTCCGTCGGAAGCATTGGGACAGATCCTCGAACTGCTTTCGGACCAGGTTTTGAACGCTTCCCTGCCGGAAGAAGAAGTGGCCAGGGAAAGGGATGTCATCCTGCGGGAAATTGACATGACCCTGGATGATCCCGACCGAATCCTCGGAAGGAGCCTTTTCACGACCGCATACAACCAGCATCCGTTCAAGTATCCCGTCATTGGACTGCGGCCACTTTTCGAGCAAGTCGACCGGGCCATTCTCGAGGCCTATTACAAATCCCGGTACCAGCCGGAAAACATGGTTGTCACGGTAGCCGGGTGCTTTGAAAGGGAGACCTTGTTGAAGGAACTGGAGGCAACCTTTGCCCAATTTCCCCGGGGATGCCTGTCCCCGGTCAATGTACCCCGGGAAGAGGCCCAGTTGGCCTTCCGGGAATCGCGTCTCTACGGGGATTACCGGATTGGACGCGGCCTGATGGGATTCAAGGTTCCCTCCATGCGGGATGTGGATTCGCCCGGCCTTGACATCCTCGCGGCGATTATCGGTTCCGGCCACAGTGGCCGCCTGAGGCAAAAGTTGCGGGAGGAACTGCACCTCGTCCACGGCATTTCCGCCTCCACCTGGAACCCGGCCAATCCCGGACTGTTCTTCATCCAGTACAGTTGTGACGGCGACAAGGCCGAAGCCGCTGAAGCAGCCATTCTCGAGACATGCCGTGAGCTGGCCAGCACCGGCTTCACCCAGGCCGAACTGGACAAGGCCCGGAACTTCGCCTTTGTCAGCGAGATCCATTCCCGCCAAACCTCATCCGGGATGGCTTCGCGACTGGGTCTGGTCGCTGCCCTGGTAGGGGACCTGCACTACCCAAGGCGCTATTTTGAGAAAATCCACGGCCTCACGACAGAGGACTTACGCCAGCTGGCAAACGAGACCTTCCAACAGAACAACTTGTCGGTGGCCACCCTGCTTCCCGATACGGTGGATAATTCCCGCTCCGGTGACAGTGCGAAGAAGGTGCTTCCCGCCTTCGCGGAAAAGACCCTCTCCAACGGGGCACGCATCTACTGGCAGAAGGATGCCAACCTGCCCCGGGCATGGATACGTTTTGCCGGCCTTGGCGGCCCTTCCCACGAACCCGAGTCCATCCGGGGGGCCACTTCCCTTCTGGCCACTGTCCTCAACCGGGATACCGAATTCAAGACCGCCTTTGAAATCGCCGACGAACTGGAGACCGAGGGTTGCTTCCTTTCCGACACATCCGGTAACAACACTTTCGCCCTCGCGGTCGAGGTCACGCCGCAGAGCATCAACAAGGGCATTGATGCCTTGCGTAATGCCCTCCTTCACCCGGCCTTTAATGATGAAACGGTCAAGCGGGAACGCGATGCCCAGGTGGCCCACCTGAAGTCGCTGGAAGACGAAATCCTCGATTACGGAAAACTGATCCTCCGCCAACGCTTCTTCGGGGAGCATCCATTTGCCGATCACCCTTGCGGACAAATTGAAACCGCCGAATCCATTGATGCCAGTGATCTTCGGCAACTGAAGGACAAACTGCTCGTCGGTCCGAATGCAGTCATTGTCGTCACCGGGGATTTCGACCCTGATGTGATCATCCCTGAGCTGGAGCAATTGCTCCTTCAGTTGCCGGATTCCCTGCCCGAAGGGGACTCTCCCAGCTTCGCAGGGCCGGCAACGCTGGGGGAAATTCACGAGACCATGGACCGGGAGCAATCGGTCGTCTTCGAGGCCTATCCGGACGTCGGCGTCAAGCCGGAGACATCTCTGGTGGGAGACCTTCTGAATGAGCTCCTGTCCGACATGTCCGGTCCTCTCTTCACCGCCGTCCGTGAGGAACGGTCGCTGGCCTACTACGTCGGGGCCTCACGCCTGCTGGGACTGGAGCATGGCTGCTTCTATCTTTACGCGGGGACACACCCTTCCACGGCCGCGGACGTCTTTGAGTGCTTTGACAGCGAATTGGGCCGCATCCGTGGTGGCCAGATTCCCGAGGAGGAACTGGAGGCAGCCAAGACCCGGATGAAGGTCAGTAAGCGCTTCGCCTTGCAGAGCCCGAGAACCCGGGCCTCCATCGTGGCACTGAATGCCCTTTTCCGGAAACCGGTGATGGACTGGCTGGATTACGAGGAAAGGCTGGACGCTATTGGGGTGGAGGACGTGGCCGCCTTTGCAAGGGATGTGCTGGCAACCGAAAAGCGCCTCCGGTTAACCGTTAGTCCAAATTGACTAAAGACCAAACTTGAGCAACCTCCGTTCCGGGTCGCAGCCTTGGAGGCATGCCGGATAACCCCAGGGAGGGATTTATCCTTCCCTTCACACTCATACTGGCCGCCAGTGTCATTGTCCTGAGCCTTCTTATCGTCAAGGACGGTCAATATTCGCTGCATCGGTCACAGGCAAACCTGAAGCAACGGGAAGCCATGAACTCCCTCAGGCGACAGGTTGCCACTTTGGCAAGCAACCTCGAACAGGCCATCCTCGCCTCGGATGGCACCAGCGCCCTCCTGCCTGCGGATGATGCAGGGCGTGAATGGCGGTCCGTCTGCTACATCGATAAAGCTGACACTCCGCACCTTCTCCATTCTTCCATAATTGATGGAAGTTCGTCTTCCGCCCGCTTCAAGTCTGCCGTATCAGAGAACCTGTTGCTGTCCGGGTGGGAAGCACTGTCCCCGCCAAACAACAACCGGAGCCTCGAGCTTTCCTGGGCTGCCGAAGACATTACCCTTCCCGACAGCAATGAGCCCATCCCGCCCTTCTGGCCGTTGCCATCATTGAGGCATTCCCCGAACCGCGTATCCGCGACAGTGGATGTATTGAATAGTTTGATACCGGAAAGGCAAAGGGCAGGACTCAGCTATGTTCCCATAACGGAACCCCTTCCCTTTCTTCCTTTCCACAGTCCTTCCCTGGTCCCTGTCCCCTATTCCGTCTCGATTCAGTTCGGCATATTCGCCAGCGGTATCAGCGGGCAAAGGGAGAAGGTCATCCGCATGCGTTACTACATCGATGCAGGAATCTGGAATCCCTACAACCGTCCGCTCCAGATGCATCCCGCATCCGGTCTGGAGACGGCATTCCAGGCCGTTTTCTGGAACCTCCCCCGCCTTCGCATCATCAACCTCTCCAAAGGCATAACTTCCGGATGGATAGACCTCGATGCAGCGGCCAATGCCTCGACGGGCGCCCGGGGTATTCATGCCTGGATCCGCACGCACGGGTTCCTCGAAGCCGGGGCCAGCCGGACCTATTCGGAGCCGGATGCAATACAGCAGCCAGAGGGCCTTGCACGGACCCTGCACCCGGGGTTCATGGTGGGACCGGCCGATACGGTGACCCTTGAGTTCGAGGCGCACCCGGAGGGCCTGCAGGTTGCCTTGCTGGATGCCAGTGTCTCGGACCCCATTGCCAGTGCCCGGTCCGGCAAGGGATGGTTCCGCATGGAGAACTGGCCCATTGCCATGGAGAAGTTGGAATTTGCCCGTGCGGATGATCCCCCCACCCCCTTTCATCTCCCTGGCGGGAGCCTGTCTTTCCGCCGTGAGAACACCCACGTCCACCTCTTCCTTGTCCGTCCCCGGGAAAGTCTCACCGGATTGCTGGATCCCCGGCAAAGGCGTCTTGATGCCGGGCTGACCCTGACGGACGCCGGCGGACGCACCCTGCCGGTGGCGAAACTGGCCATCACCGGAACCGGACGCCGGGAGAGTGGAGGTGTAACGGGTACATCACTACATCCATCCGGTCCTCTCTTCTCCTGGCCATCCAGGGCACCGGAAAGCCTGTTGGCGGCCAGCGACCTGACCGGCTGGAAGGGAGGTTCCAGCATCGGTTCCCCCGGAGCACTTCAAGTCAACAGGCTTCTGGACAGTGTCCACTGGTGGTCGCGGTTGCCCGAGGCTGAGTCGGTTACAAAACTTCCTAACCGGAATGGCCATTACCTGGAGTATGTTCCCGCTATTCCAGTCAATACCCTTTCAGGGGAAACCTGGCTGGCCCGTCTTGAAGAATCGGTGGTGGACTTTCCTTCCTATCCCCAGTTCGCGAATCCGGTCGCCTCATTCGACTACAAAAGCTGGGACACTGCTTTCATGGCCACCGCGGTTCAACGGATTGAGGAACAGCTGCGGGAAAGGCCCTGCCGTTCGATAGCTGGCTTTTTCAACCGGGGAATCCTACCGACGGCCTTTGCCGGAGCCGAAGGGCTGGATCCCCTGCACTCACGCCTTCCTCTACGGGGATGGCTGCGCACGGGTTCGCCTTTGATCCGTCACGGATCAGCATGGGTCCTTCACCTGGCTATCAGGAGCGGACGGGCGGACATGCCCCTGCTTAAAAGCGCCCGGGTGTGGCTGCTGGAGTCAGTCGATACGGAGCACCAGCCGTACTTTGAGATTGTCCTATTCGAATGGATGGACCCGGCTGAACACCTGCAAGGCCCTTAATCGAGCTTAAGCTCCAGCTGGCTCTCATCCCCCTTCTCCGGAAAGCGGACGCCGACGCCGAGCAAGCGGACCGCGTGCGGACTGCGCTCAAAGGCCTCCGTCACCAACGTCTGGTACGCTTCCGGCATCAAGGCGATCCCTGCTTGTTCCCGTGTCGTCTGCTGGAAGTTGGAGAACTTCAACTTGACGAATATCTTGTTGAATGGGCGTGGCACCCTCATCTTGGCGATGTCCTGCTCAAGCTCGGTCAAGAGGGCGGGCAACTCCTGCAGGCAGCCGTCAGCCGTGGCAATGTCTTGCTGGAAGGTCCG
>JBFOLZ010000041.1:0-33648 GCA_040830445.1 Puniceicoccaceae bacterium | reverse complement strand
CGTCGGCTTCGAACACCCCCTTTTTCTATCACCCCCCCTCTTATCTCCCTTTTCCCCCTTCCCCCGCCGCGGCTCAACGGTACCCGCCAGGGTCTGGCACAAGGGGGGGGAGCTACCCGGTGAGGTAACCCGCGAGAACCGCAGGCGAAAGGGAAGCCATTTCTTTGTCCCCGCCGCTCCAGGGGCTCCTGAGCCTCCAGAAGTGCCAGACATGGAAGATTTGGGGATGATCATGGAAAAGGTCGAGGAATGGATTCCCGGGTCCGTGCGGATCTATGTCGACCAGAACGAGCAGGTCCATGTCGATTTGGAGGACCTGCGCGAAGATATGAATGAACTGCGGGAGAAGTTTACGAAAATCCATGTCATCAAGGGGGATGACCCTGACATCGTGACGCATCATGGCGACCACGGCGCGCGGACAACTATGATCCGAGTAGCCGAGAAGGATGTCAGTTATGAGAGCGACGAGGGGAAGGTCGTCCTCGATTCAACCGAGGCCGGGCGCCAGGCAATGGTCTGGGATGCGGAGGGCAACCTCATTTACGAGGGAGCCCTTCCGGAAAACTACGCCGAGGAGCTTCCGCCGGCAGCTGTCCGCTTGATCGATTCCTTGAATGATCTCCAGCTGGATACGGACAACTACCAGTTTGAAATCAAACTCAACACAGAGGAAATTGATCCAGTGACCCTCCATGCTCCGGTTGAATAGCATCTGGGGTGGAGCAAGAGGCGACTTTCACTTTGACTCGATCCAGCAGCTTTGAAAGGCTGGCATCGAGCATGATGGATACGCCTGAAAACTCTCCCGGAGACCTGCTGGACACCGAGCAGATGCAAATGCTGCTCGAAGCCGGTGGCGATGATTCCTTGGATCTCTTTAACGAGATCCTTTCTCTTTTTGAGGAGGAAAGTCGCGCCAAGTTTGACGAGTTAAAAGCTGCCCGGGAGAGTGGCGATTACGAGGGCTTCAGGCGGGCAGCCCATGCCCTGGCCGGGAGTAGTGCGAATATCGGCGGACGCACCGTCTGGCTGATGGCCCGTGATATGGAAAATCTCTGCAATGCTGGTGAGCCTGAGAAGGCGATTGTCATGCTTCCCGAACTGGAGCGGCTGCACAACAGGACCCTCGTCGAGATGAAGGCCTACGCCAAGCGCGTGCAGTCCGGCGAGACCTGATTTCATGTTTTTTGGCATGAAAAAGCCGGAGGGTGTTCCACCATCCGGCTGAAAATCGATTGCTGAAGCGGAAGGGCTTATTCTTCAGGCTTGGTCTTGACCAGACCGGTCACCCGGTCGCCCGGCTTCCAGTCACCCCGCTTGCGCAGGAGTGCCACACGTTCGAACCGCTTGAGGACGTTGCGCCGCTTTTTGCCTGCGCCACTTCCGACTTTGAAACTTGGATGCTGTGACATTTTGAAATTCCTTTCGATTGAAAAAGGAGGAAGCAAGTGAATTTCTGCAGGAGTGCAAGGATAATCCCAGAAAATCACACCTTCCGAGCCCATTTCGTGTAGGCCGGATTTGCAGATTCAGCCCTCCAGAGGAGGATTTCAGGCACTTCATAGGGGTGCCGGGCCTTGATCCAGTCCACGAGGGCATCTTTCCCCTCCTCTGTAGTTTTAAAGAGTATTCGCCACTCCGCGTTCGCCTCAAGCGCCCCTTCCCAAATGTAGAGGGACTGGATTTCGGGGTCGATCTGGGCACAGGCGGCCCGCCTTGCCTCAATTGCGCCCTGTGCCAGATTCTTCGCTTCCCCGGCTGAGGCAACAGTCGTACTGAGAATCCACAAGTAATCGGTCATGTGTAAATTTGAGGCCCGCGCGGATAATTTGTCACCATCTTTCTATTCAGGCTTGCGGTCGGCATTGACCTGCAAATAATCGCCTCCGTATGGCTAAACCGAATTCTGCCCTCGTCGCTGATGACGAAAATCACATCCGTTCCTATGTTCGGATCATTCTCAACCATCTTGGAATAGAGACTGTCTACGAAGCCAAATCCGGTGTGGAGGCAGTTGAGTCTTTTCAGGAGAACCGACCGGATGTCGTCTTCCTTGACATCAACATGCCGGGATTGACCGGGCTTGAAGCCTTGCCGAAGATCCTGGAAATTGATCCGGATGCCGTTGTTCTCATGCTGACCGGGCATGCCTCCCGCCACTTGGTCGAGGGAAGTGCCAAGGCTGGGGCAACACACTACATCCGGAAGGACACGCCCCAGCAGGAAATCACCAGCATGCTGAAGGATCTCTTCAGCGAGATTTTTGGGGAGGAATAAAGCATGAGTGAGAATCAAGTTCCTGAAGAGGGACCGCATAAGCCGGACTTGCACGAAGTGCGCTATTCCCTGCGCGACCTTTTGGAAGAAGTCCAGGAGGAGCGGGAGGGATCATCGATTGGTCAGGAAATCGTGGACCAGAGCGAAATCAGCAAACTTTTCAATAAGAGAAAGAAGGTACGCGGTGGACAAACGGGAGAATAAAGCATTTCTGGAGAGGATTCAGGAGGGTGAAGGCACCTTCATCTCCGAGGATATCGAACCTATCCTTCAACGTTCGGGCGGTGCCACCTTGGCCTTCCTTGAAGAGCTGATCGAAAAGGAGCTTATCAGCAAGAGCCGCGCCTGCCGCATGTGGGCCGATTCACTCGAGGTTGCGTATGTCAATCCGCTGATTGCGGTGGTAACCACTGATGCCGTGCAGCGCATCCCCTTCGAGATTGCCCAGAAAGCCCAGGTAATCGGCCTCTATGTCATTAACAATGTTCTCACGGTGGCTATGGCTCATCCCGAGGACAAACGCTTGCTCAAGCAATTGGAAGCCATTGCCAACGTCGAGGTTTCACCGGTTTTTGCCCCGCCCCGGGAGATCGAGCATGCGATCCAGATTTACTACCAGACCCAGAATAACGTTGAGGATATCGAGAACTTCGAGAAGGAGCAGGAGGAACTTCTCCGAACCTTGACAGACGAGGACTTGAAGGACCTTGCTTCCTCGAACAGCCTCAGCCGTCTGCTGGACGGAATGATATTCTTCGCCGTCCGGGAACGGGCCTCGGATATCCACATGGAAGCCGGTGAGGACCATGCCACCGTCCGCTTCCGTATCGATGGCAAACTGATCCCTTACTATTCCTACGGCAAAGCCATTCACCGGGCCTTTGCAACGCGGATCAAGGTCCTTTGCCGTCTCAATGTCGCGGAATCCCGTTTTCCTCAGGATGGCCGGTTTTCCATGCCATTTGGAATGGGCCGGGCGGACTTCCGGGCCAGCTTGATTCCAACTGTCAACGGAACGAAGGTAGTGCTGCGTATTCTTCCGGGGGTCAACCGCCGGGCGGTTATCAGTCTTGATCAGATGATGATGTCGACCAACATCATCGAGCCGATGAGGCGGCTTATCAAGAGCCCGAACGGCATCATTTTCGTCACCGGTCCAACGGGTAGCGGTAAAACGACAACCCTTTATGCCGCGCTGGATGAGTTAAACACGCCGGACCGGAACATCTCCACCATTGAGGATCCGGTGGAAATCAAGATTGATGGCATCACTCAATCGCAGGTCAATTCTCACATCGACCTGAACTTCGGGCTCTTGCTCCGGTCCATCCTGAGACAGGACCCGGATATCATCCTGGTGGGGGAAATCCGCGACCTCGAAACCGCCAAAATTGCCACGGAGGCCGCCTTGACCGGTCACCTTGTCTTGAGCACGCTGCACACGAACAACGCCATCCAGGCAATTCTCCGGATGATGGAGATCGGGATTGAGCCGTATATGGTCGCTCCCTCAATCATGGGCGTTCTGGGTCAGCGGCTGGCCGCCCGCATCTGTGAAGGTTGCAAACGGGCCTATTTCCCGGGCCCGGAGGTTCTTGAGCGCTATTTCTACGATGTTCCGGAAGACGTCAAAATCGCCTTTTCGCAAGGTGTTGGCTGCCAGAGTTGCCGCCAAACTGGCTTCTCTGGACGGATTTCCTTCCATGAGCTTCTGCTTGTTGATGATGCGATGCGCAGCATGATCAGCAGCGGGATGGGGCAGCACAAGCTGCTGCAATATGCCACCAAGCTGGGGTACCGCAGCCTGCGCTACGATGGTTTCAAAAAGGTTCTCCTCGGCTTGACGACCATCGAGGAAATTGAAAAACACACCGTCCTGGAATGGGATCCTTCCATGGTTCAGGAAGAGGACTGATTCCCGGGACGGTCCAGACAGTCCAACTTATGGCTCTCCTTCCAGGATGAACGGAGTTGCAGACACCATTGAGCGTGTCAAATTGCAGCTCAACCGCTTTGCCGCCTTCACGGTGGATGTCATTTACGGGCGCCGGACAGGACGGGGTGCGCTCATTTGGGGGACTATTCTTTTTCTCCTGAGCCTGGTTTTCCGGGGCCTAACCTTCATCCGGCGGCAACTTTATCACTATCGGATATTCCGGGCCCAGCACTTGGGTTGCCTGGTGGTCGTGGTGGGCAATCTTACCGTCGGGGGGACGGGGAAGACACCGGTTGTCGAGAAGCTGGCCCGGACACTTCATGACAAGGGGCGCAAGGTCGCTATCCTCAGCCGCGGTTATAAAAGCAAGAAGGAACCTGTCTGGGGGAAGTGGCTGCGCTGGCTGTTGCACAAACCACCCGCACCCCCGCGTGTGGTCAGTGACGGATCAACGATATTTTTTGATTCCGAAGTTGCCGGTGACGAGCCCTACATGTTGGCCAGGAACCTGCCGGGTGTCGTGGTGGTGACCGACAAGGACCGAGTCAAGGCGGGACTCTATGCAATCCGTAATTTCGGGGTCGACACGTTGATCCTCGACGATGGTTTCCAGTACTTCCAGTTAAAGGATCACCTGCAGCTCCTCCTTATCGACAAGACGAATCCATTTGGTAACGGCCAGTTGCTCCCCCGTGGGATATTGCGCGAACCTATCGGGCAAATGGAACGCGCCTCCTATGTCTTCCTGACCAAGTCGGAGGAGAAACCCTCCGAGGAACTGCTCGACACATTGAGTCGCCATCGTTCGGAGAGTGAATGGATTGAGTGTTCCCATCAACCGAAGTACCTTCAATCGGTCTTTGATGACGACCAGCTCCCCCTCGATTGGCTCAAGGGAAAGCGTGTCGGGGCCCTGAGTGGGATTGCCGTGCCTGAGAGTTTCGAGACCTTCCTTGATAAACTGGGAGCCAGCGCAATTGAGCCCTTCCGGTTTCTTGATCACCATCGTTTCTCGGATCTGGAGCTCCGCCATGTGAAACAGAAGATAGCCGACGAAAACCTGGATGTCCTCGTAACAACGGAAAAGGATGCGGTCAGGATAACAAGGGAGTTTGATCCAGGATTGCCATTCTACTTCCTGCGAGTCGAAATCAATCTCCTCTCCGGGGCCAACAATTTTGAGGAAGCCGTCCGGCGCATCTGTTTTCCCCGGCAGGCTACCGATGCCGACCGATGGGAGAGCGGCCTGACAAGGCCGCCATTCTCCGCTGTCGAAAGGCGTGCATAATATATTGGAAAATCCTTTGCCGAATCCGGTCAAATGTGACCAACATGGGATTCTATGGAGATCACCTTTCTTGGTACCGGAACATCACAGGGTGTTCCCATGATCGCACACGATCCCGGTGATAGTTGCGACCTCACGGACAAACGCAACTGGCGGAGCCGGACCAGTGTCCATGTGAAGATGGGGGACCAATCCCTCCAGGTGGATGCCGCTCCCGAATTCCGGCTGCAGTGTATTGAGAATGAAATCGACGCGATTGATCTCTTTTTCCTGACCCATGGGCATGCGGACCACATCATGGGGATGGATGACTTGAGGCGCTTTATCGACCTCCGCGGCGGGGCCGCCTTGCCAGTTTACAGCAACGAAGAGGGCCTGCAGCGGGTAGCGAATATTTTTCCTTACGCCATCCGGCCAAAACCCGAATTCAAGGGATATCCTGCCTTTGATCTTCATCCCATGCCACAGGTCCTTGAACTTCCCTCCGGGACGGTTGCCTGCACGCCACTGCCCCATGGGCGCATGGAAGTAATGGGGCTTGTCTTTACCGAGAAGGAGAGTGGCCGCAAGCTGGCCTACTACACGGATTGCAAGCGGCTGACCCCGAAGGCCAAGGAGCTTGCTGCCGATGCCGACCTGGTTGTCCTCGATGCGCTTCGCCCGATGCCGCATCCGACCCACATGACCTTGCATGAGGCCATCGAAACCGCCCTTGAGCTGGCGGCTCCGCAAACGTACTTCACCCACATGACCTATATGATTGATCATGCCCGGGACAGCAGGAAACTTCCTGAGGGGATGGCCTTTGCCTATGACGGCCTGAAGGTTTCCGTCTAGTTCCGGTCAGTTACCACCCTTGAGGGCAATGCGGTGGATATGCTGGCACTCTTCAATGCTGCCGAGCGCGGTCAGGATCCGGGATTCCATGAAGCGGATTTCACTCCGTAAGGTTGGATTGGCCACCTGGACGACGAGCGTTCCCTTGTCGATCCGCTCCGGCCGGCAGCGCCTCGCCAGAGCTTTCCCGACAATCCGTTCCCAGTTCTCGAGCACGGCTTCTTCCGGAGTATGCTTCCCAATGTGATACTTTTCGATGCATATTTCCAGAAGGCTGTCCAACGGTTTGGACCCGGGGTCTTTCAGGTTGGCGGGGTCCTCGGGCAGATTGCGCAGACTGGCAATCATGCGTTCGACCTCATCTGGAAAGGGTTTTTTCAAAGCAGGCTTCCTAAAGAGAATGAATCGCCCTTCCATCCACGGCAAGGGCGGCTTCCTTGAGCGATTCGCTGATAGTCGGGTGGGCATGGATGGTTCCGGCGAGGTCCTCAGCGCTGCCGCCATATTCCATATGGGCCACCACCGAAGCGATGATCTCCGAAGCACCGGAGGCAACGATCGCCGCCCCGAGAATACGGTCATTATCGGCCGCGGCAATGACCTTGGCCATGCCACTGGTTGCCGCCTGGGCAATGGCCCGACCATTGGCCAAAAGGGGAAAGGTTCCCACCTTGTACCCAATTCCGTTTTCCTTTGCCTGCCGCTCAGTCATGCCAACGGAAGCAATTTCCGGTTCCGTGTAGATGACATTGGGGACCCGGCTGTAATCCGCATGACCAACCTTGCCGGCAATGAACTCAGCCACTGCGACGCCATCCTCTTCAGCCTTATGGGCCAGCATGGGGCCTTCAATGACATCGCCGATGGCCCAAACGCCGGGTGCCGCTGTCTTGAAGCCAGACACCGGAATCCGCCCCTTTTCATCGGGCGCAATCCCGACTTGCTCAAGCCCGAGGTTTTCGGTGAACGGCTTGCGGCCCACGGCGACAAGAACCTTTTCCGCCTCAAAGGTGATTTCCTTGCCCTTCTTCTCCGCGGTCACGGTTACCTTATCCCCTTGGATTCCGCATCCGGTCACCTTGGTTGAAGTGTGGAAGCGCATGCCCTGCTTCTTGAAGGTCCGCTCGGCCAGTTTGCTGACATCATCATCCGAGCCGGCTGCGATGGTCGGGAGGAACTCGACAAAGGTGACTTCAGTTCCGAGGCGCGACCAGATGGAACCGATTTCCAGACCGATGGCCCCGGCCCCGATGACGAGGAGGGAGGAAGGGATGGAATCAAAAGCGATTGCCTCCGTGCTGGAGACAATCCGCTCCCCATCCATCTCCAGAAAGGGAAGGGTGACCGGCACGGAACCCGAAGCGATAACTATATTGTCCGCTTCCAGTTCGATGGTCCCTCCCTCTCCAGTTACGACTTCAACCTTCCCCTTTGAGGCAATCCGACCCATCCCCTCGAAGACGGCAACCTTGCGTTTGGAAAGGAGGGTTTCCACTCCTTTGCGAAGCTGGTTAACAACGGCGGTTTTCCGTTCCATCAGCTTCGCTACCTCAGGTTGCAGCTTCTCAAAAACCAGCCCGCGCGCTTCCCCGTGCCGGGCCCCGCGGTACAACTCCGTTGAGTGGCGGAGGGCCTTGCTGGGAATTCACCCCACATTCCGGCAAGTGCCTTCCAGATTCGAATCCTTTTCCACAACAGCCGTACGCAGGCCCAGTTGAGCACAACGGATGGCACAAACGTAACCTCCCGGGCCCGAGCCGATAACGATAACATCAAACTTTTCTTCTGCCATGGTCTTGCGGGTTAAATTTCAAAAAGCAGGCGGGCCGGGTCCTCGATTGCCTGCTTCATGGCAACAAGGAAGGTGACCGCTTCCCGTCCGTCCACGAGTCGGTGGTCATAGCTCAGGGCGAGATACATCATCGGCCGGATGACAACCTCCCCGTTCACGGCCATGGGTCGTTCCTGGATGGTGTGCATCCCGAGTATGCCGGACTGCGGTGTGTTCAGGATGGGAGTGGAGAGCATCGATCCGAAGATTCCCCCGTTGCTGATGGTGAATACGCCCCCCTGGAGATCCTCGATCGTGATCTTCCCTTCCTTGGCCTTGTTGGCGTAACCAATGATATCCTGTTCAATGGTCGCAAAGGACTTGGTCTCGCAATCCCGGACAACGGGAACCATCAATCCTTTCGGGGTACTGACCGCCACCCCGATATCGTAGTAATTGTTGGTGACAATCTCGTCTCCATCCACCTGGGCATTGATTGCCGGAACCTGCTTCAGGGCGTGGACAGCCGCCTTCACGAAAAAGCTCATGAATCCCAGCTTGACCCCGTGACGCTTGACGAAGGCCTCCTGGTGCAGCTTGCGGTAATTCATGACGGCACTCATGTCCACTTCGTTAAAGGTCGTGAGCATGGCAGTCGTCTGCTGGGCCTCGACCAACCGTTTGGCAATGGTCCGGCGCAGCGGTGACATCTTTGTCCGGCTCGTCCGGGAAGCTGCGGCGGGCGCTGCCGGGAACTCCGGGCTGCTCTCAGGTTGTGCGGACTTTCCCCCTTCGATGGCCTGCAACATGTCCCCTTTTGTGACACGCCCTCCCTTGCCGGTGCCGCTAACCGATTCCGGTTCGATACCAGATTCCTCAGCCAGTCGCCTCACCGATGCCGGGTGCTGGCCAGAGCTTGCCGGCTCTTCCTCCCCGGAGGTCTCCTCAGCTTCTGTTACCGGCGTGCCTCCCTGGTCAGCAGCCGGTTTGCTGGCGGACTCGTCGATGACAGCAACAACGCTGCCGATTTCGACTTCGTCGCCTTCTTCCGCCTGCAGCTGGATTGTGCCGGAAACCTCAGCGGCTCCTTCGGATGTGATCTTGTCGGTCTCAAGGTCGTAGAGGGGTTGACCTGTTTCCACGTAATCACCGTTCTTGACGTGCCAGGCGGCGAGGATTCCGCTGGTTATGGATTCTCCCAGGGTAGGGATTTTGACGTCGGTAGGCATGGTACGATTTCCTAATTAATGGTAAAGGCGTCTTCAATCAACTGCTGTTGCTCAATCTTGTGGACCGCGAGGGACCCGACAGCCGTGCTGGCGGCGGCATCCCGACCGGCGTAGGCGGGCCGCTTTCCGGTCACCTCCTCGATGTACGGCAGGAGGAATCGCCAAGCTCCCATGTTCTCCGGTTCTTCCTGGCACCAGACAAGCGTCTTGAATTTTCCGTACGGCTTGAGGACCTCAGCGAGCAAATCCTTGTTGAAGGGATAAAACTGCTCCACCCGGACGATGGCGGTATCTTTCTTTCCTTGGGCCCGCCGGTACTCCAGTAACTCGTAGTAAATCTTGCCCGAACACATGATGACCCTGTTCGGCGAGGTGACGGATGGGTCACTCTCCGGCAAAATCGACTTGAAACAGGTATCGGTGAATTCAGCGATGGAGGAGACCGCCTCGCGGTGCCGTAAGAGGCTTTTGGGCGACATAATGACGAGTGGTTTGCGGAAAGCCCGGTGCATCTGCCGGCGCAGGATATGGAAGAACTGGGCCGGCGTCGTCAGGTTGGCGACCTGGATATTATCCTCCGCACACAGTTGCAGGAAACGTTCCAGTCGGGCCGATGAGTGCTCCGGTCCCTGACCTTCGTATCCGTGGGGAAGCAGCATGACTAGACCGGAAACCCGCTGCCACTTTGATTCCGAACTCGAAATGAACTGGTCGATGATGACCTGGGCTCCGTTTACGAAATCCCCGAACTGGGCTTCCCACATGCACAGCATGTCAGGAAAATCGAGTGAATATCCGTAATCGAATCCAAGGACAGCGGCTTCACTCAAGAGCGAGTTGTGGACGCAGAGCATGCCTTTGCGATCCTCCATTTCCATCAGGGGAATGTACTTCTCGCGCGTTTCCGTATCGAAGAAAATGGCATGTCGCTGGGAAAACGTTCCCCTGACGCAATCCTGCCCGGACAAGCGGACATGAAAACCCTCAAGCATGAGGGTCCCCCATGCCAGGGATTCGGCGAAGGCCCAGTCGATTCCCTTGTCCTCCTCGAAGTTCTTCAACTTGGTTTCCAGTTGCCGCAAAATCTTGCGGTTCAGGTTGAAGGAATCCGGGAAGCGGGTCAGGGCGCGGGCCACGGTCTCCAATTCTCCGGCTTCCACCGCGGTTGGAATGTCCTCGAAGGCGTAGCTTGGCTGGTAGACACGGGCAGCTTCTTCCACAACGGGCTCGTGGGGGACCGAGGCCATTTCCTTCTGCTTTTCATAAAAGTGTTGCAGGTCGCCGTGCCGGAGGTCCCGGATCACCTGGACCTCGTCTGGTTTGAGGATGCCGGCATCAAGGAGTTTCCGTGAGTAAATGTCGCAGACTGTCGGGTGGTCCTTGATTTTCTGGTAAAGGGTCGGCTGGGTGAAGGCCGGTTCGTCGGACTCATTGTGGCCGTGGCGCCGGTAGCAGTACATGTCGATGACCACGTCCTTGCCAAATTGCTGGCGGAACTCCAGCGCTGTCTCCATGACGCGCACGACCGCCTCCGGGTCGTCCCCGTTGACATGGAAAATCGGGGCTTCGATCATCTTGGCCACGTCGGTACAGTAGAGCGAAGACCGCGCTTCCGAGGGATCCGTGGTGAATCCAATCTGGTTGTTGATGATGATGTGGATGGTCCCGCCGGTGCTGTAGCCAGGTAACTGGGAAAAGTTCAGGACTTCGGCGACGATGCCCTGACCGGCAAAGGCCGCGTCCCCGTGAATGAGGACCGGAAGGACCTTCTTCCGGTCCGGCAAGTCGTTGAGGATGCGCTGGCGGGCCCGGGCCCGTCCCTCGACAACGGGATTGACCGCTTCCAGGTGGCTGGGGTTGGCCGCCATGAAGAGGCGCATCGCCTCCTTGCGGGTATTCTCAACCGTGGCTTCAAAGCCAAGGTGGTACTTTACATCCCCGTCCCCATGCAGGGTCTTTGGCAGGTAGTTCTCTGAAAACTCGTGGAAGATGTACGCGTAGCTCTTACGGAAGACATTCGCCAGAACGTTCAAACGGCCCCGGTGGGCCATGCCCATGACTATTTCCTCAAGCCCATGGGAAGGGCCACTTTCAATCAGGGTGTCGATGGCCGGAATCACCGTCTCTGCCCCCTCCAATCCAAAACGCTTCTGGCCAACGTAATTCTTGTGCAGGAATCGCTCGAATTCTTCCGCCTTGATCAAGCGGTCGAGAATACGGTGCCGGCGGTCCCGGCTGAGCCTATCCGTGCCTCCGTCTTCCGGCTCCAGCTTGGCCTGCAACCAACGGCGCTCAGGCGTCTCCTGGATGTGCAGGTACTCGATGCCAACCGGGCCGCAGTAGATGCTCTGCATCCGCTCTATCAACTCCCGCAACGACATTTGCTTCCCGCCGAGGAAATTGCCGGTCCAGAATACCTGCTCCAGATCGGCGGCCGTGAAGCCCAAGCGTTCCAGGGTCAGGCGTGGATTTTGTGGCACCTCCTTGAAGAGGGGATTGATGTCCGCCTGGGTGTGCCCAATCGAGCGGTAGGCGTAAATGGCCCCGGTGAAGCGGGCCTGCTTGATGGCCCGGTCCTCCTCCCCTGCGTCAAGGGATTCCGGTATCGCTCCAGCAGCCTCCCCACCAAGAGCATAGCCCTCGAAAAAGGCTTTCCACATCGGGTCGAGACTTTCCGGTTCCTCCCGCCATTGGATGTACTTCTCATCAATGAGGTCGGCGTTCCAGCGATTGGCAAATGTTAAGTTACTCATTTTTCAAATTAACAATTAGCCATAGATGCTTACATATAAATGATTGGCTGACAACCTGATGTGATCAGGGGACCGCAATCATTAAAAAAAGGAATGCGACGCAGAAGCGAAATTAGCTTAGCTGCACAGGGTAGCGCTTAACGCTTGGTGGCCACCATGAAGTCGATCTGGCGCTTGAAGCGGTCGACCCGTGCCACTGAAACCTCGATCGTGTCCCCGATTTCGTACTGGTTACGGCGCTTGCGGCCGACGATTCCGGTGTGCTCGGGATTCACCTTGTAAAGGTCGTCCCTGAGCGTGGAAATGTGAATCAGGCCATAGGCCATGGAATCCACCAGCTCAACAAACATACCATGATTGCGGACATCCATGATGACGGCCTTGAAGCGGGACTTGACCGGTTTCTCAAGTTCCCGCTCGAAGAACTCGAGCAATTTGATTTTCACGGATTCGCGTTCCGCCTCGGTGCTGTTTTGTTCAGTTAGGGACAGGTGCTGGGCGATTCCTGCAAGATCGGTAAAGGTATACTTCTTTTTATGGTGGCGATGGCCGCCGGGAACGAGGTGGCGGGCAAAGATCCGGTGGACGACAAGGTCGGAGTAGCGCCGGATGGGGGATGTGAAATGGGTGTAATGCTTCTTGGCGAGGCCGTAGTGGCCATCCGGGGAGGCGCGGTAGCAGGCCTGTTTGAGGCTCCGGAGGAAACTGACCCGGAGATTGTGGGCCTGGGGATGGCTTTTCAGCTGGAGAAGCACGCGGTTCAGGTTGCGGCGAATGTTAAGGTCGCCCGGTTTTATCCCGAAGGTCTCCAGGTAATCGGCAAACTCATCCAGCTTATCCGGGTCCGGTTCATCGTGAACCCGGTGGATGCCGGGCAGGTTACGGTCGTTGAAAGAGCGTGCCACCGCCTCATTGGCGGCCAGCATGAATTCCTCGATCAATTGGTGGCTCTCGTCCTGCTCAACCCGGACAATGGTCTCGGCGTAGCCCTCCTTGTCGACGTAGATCTTGGTTTCCGGCATGTCCAGTTCCAGACTACCGGTGCGCATGCGCGCTTTCCTCATCCTGGAGGCGATTTTCCAGAGCTGGCGCAGGACCTTGTTGATGTGCAAAAGTTCCTTTTTCCGAAGGTCCTTGAGGCTTCTCCCGGTACTGCCGGTCTGGTGGGCGGGCGGATCGGGCCGGGCGGCGACCTCCTTGACATCCTCGGTGAAGAGGAAGGCGTAAGCCTGCTCGTAGGTGAGTCGCTTGTTGCTCCGGATGACCGTGCTCGAGAATCGGCTTTTAACCAGCTTTCCCTGCTTGTCGTAGGTCAGGAAGACGGACTTGGTCAGCCGGTCCTCGTCCTCGACCAGGCTGCAGAGGCCGTTTGAGAGCGGGTGGGGGAGCATGGGAATAACGGTTCCGACCAGATAGGTGGAGTTCCCCCGTTTGCGGGCCTCCCGGTCGAGGCTGGTCCCCGGCCGGACGTAATGGCTGACATCCGCGATATGGACCCCGACCGTGAAGTTGCCGTTGTCCTCCTCATACAGCGAGAGGGCATCATCGAAATCCTTGGCGTCTTGGGGATCGATGGTCATCGTGTAGTCACCGCGTAAATCTTCCCGGTCGCGGATGTCGGATTCCGGGACCCTGGCCGGAAGCCTGCCGGTTTCATTGAGGACGCCCTGCGGAAATTCCGGGCTCAGGTCATACTGGTGCAGGAGGGCCTCATACTCTGCCATCGGGGTGTGGGTTTTTCCCAGAACCTTGATGATTTCGCCTTCCGGATTGAGGTGTCGCTGTTCCCATGGGGTGAGTTGGACGATGACTTTGTCATCAATCCTTGGCTTAGGGGAAAGTTTGGACTGCCTTGGATCCGGGACGAGTATATCCTGGATGATCCGGGGATCATCCGGAATGACGTAATGAAACATCCGGCTGCGCTTGAGCGTACCAGTAAGGGTGGTGTTGGCCCGCTCCAGTATCCGGATGACCCGCACGGTCTCCAGTTGGTCGCTGCCCGGGGCACGGGATTTGCGGGTCCGGTTGCGGAAGCGCCGCCGGTCGTGATGGATACGGCAGACGACCCGGTCCCGATGCATGGCCACGCCGGTATCCTCGGCATTGATGTGGTAAGGAGGCCGGGTGTCCGCGCCTTCCACGTTGTCCGGAATAAGGGTTGCCGATCCGCTCTGCCGGAAACGGACAATTCCGGTTATGAGATCGGCGTCCCTCGGAAGACAGACACGGTTCTTCTTCAGCTTGACGAGGGTTCCCTGGCGCAGGTGCTGCCCGACTTCCCGCTTGAAGGCGGTGAACGCCTTGTCAGGAATTTCCATGTGTTCGGCCAGCCGGTCAATGGAAAGCGGGATGTACTCGGGATCCTTCAGGACCTCCAGGATTTGCGGCAGGTACATTGTGTGTTTTAAACTACCGGATCCGGAACCACTTGTCGAACCAGTGTTGTCAGGGAGGGGATTAATTGCTTCTTCCGGCTGACGACGCCCCTGAGCTCGAAAATGTCATCGGCTGCCTGGTGGGGGTAGGTAATGCTGTCGATGAGCACGTCATCCCCCCGGATCAGGAGGAGGGAGTTTTGCGAGTTGATGTCAGTCACGAGGAGTGCCGAGAAAAGCAGGCCCTCTTTCTTGCGGACATCCTCCAGCGCCTGGTTCAATTTCTGACAATTCTCCCAGAGGTTGTCGAAGCCAAGTTCCTCCACTTGGGATACCGAGAAACCGGCTGAACTTTCCCGGTAGACTTTCAGGTCCGAGCGAATGACATTCTCGGGGGTCTCGGTCTTGATGACCGAGCCGGCATTGAATATCTCCTCTGCCAGCTCAGCGGCTTTGATGCCGGCAATTTCGCTCAGCCACTCCAGCATTTCATGGTCCATCGGGGTAGTTGTCGGACCCTTGAGGTGAAGGGTGTCCGATATGATGCCCCCCATGAGGATTCCAGCGGTTGCCGGTTCGGGCTCCCGCCGGTCCTTGTGGAAGAGGCTGGCCACGATGGTCGATGTCGAGCCGACTGGCAGGTTGATGAAGGCGATTGGTTGCTGGGTGGGCGGATTGCCCAACCGGTGATGGTCCACAATCTCAAGGATGTTCACCTGGTCGGCACCCGGAATGGCCTGGCTAAGTTCGTTGTGGTCAACCAGGACCAGGTTGGTGCGGACAGGCTTGATCAAGTCGGTCTTGGTGAAAATACCGAGGAGTTTGCCGGCATCATCCACGACCATGTAAGCGGCTGCCGCGGAGGAGGCCAGCTTGCGGCGGACAAGGCTCAACTTGTCGTCCGGTCCGAACTCCAGGGTGCGGCTGGTGGCCATTTCCCCCACTTGGCCTGCACTACGGATGATCCATGAGGTTGTTGCTGAGTCATGAGGGCTGATGATGATACTGACATCCCTTTCCCGGGCCAGGTCGATGACGTCCGGCTCAACTGGAAGTCCACCGCTGATAACCAGCATGCGGACGCCAGACTGGATTGACTTCTGCTGGATGTCGTACCGGTCGCCCACGACAATGATGCTGGATTGGGCAAGTTCCTCATCCTTGTAGTAGCTGCCGAAGGAGCGGATGTCCATGGCCCCGATGCGGACAAAGAGGTTCTCGATACGGTCGGGGTGGGAGAGGTGGATGACCTGGGCCTCCAATGCCTTGACGATGTTGTTCGCAGTCGTGTGCACCCGGCGCATCTGGCGCTCATCCCTTGGCTTGGGAATGAAGTATTCCCCAAGGTCGAAAATGGACAGGCTCCCGCACAAGTTGTTTTCCTCGTCCACCACCGGTAGCACCCGGACATCGTTCCGGTCCATCAATTCCAGGGCTTCCATGCAGATCGAATCCGGCCGCGCCTTGATGACATCCTCGACCATGATGTCCCTGACCCGGGGGGTTACGTCACCAAGGAATTGGGGAAGCGGGACATTGAATCTGGACAGGATTGTATCGATACGGGCGTTGGAATTCCCGCATCTTGCGGGGATGCAATGTGTCCCGTCCTTTCCGTTCTTGTAGGCGGCATAGCCGATGGCCGAGCAGATTGCATCGGCATCCGGATTCCTGTGACCAATTACGTAGATAAGTTCCTTTTCCTTCATATTAACCCCGGGATGCGCCTTGCATCCCCCACCTTCTATTCCATTGTTATTGGGCGGAGAGAAGCATTATTGTCAGGGGAAGTCTATTTCATTCCATCATGAAGCAACTGATTCTTGTTGATGCCTGCAATGTCCTGCATGCCGTGGCCCCCTTCAAGGAGCGCCTGGGTGAAGGCATGGACCTGCTCAGCGAGGAACTTCTCGAACGCTTGCGGCCCCTGCACGATGCTGACCACTGGGAACTGCACCTCGTAATCGATGGTAAGGGCAATCGCCTTGAGCAGCAGTTCATTGACCGGACCCGGACCCTTTCCCTGGTCTTCTCCCCGGCTGGCCAGCCGGCGGATGTTGTCATTGAATCCTGGTTGATCCGTTTGGGGCTGGATTGGAAGGTCAAGGTTGCGACCAATGACCGAGCCATTACCCACACCGCCCTGGCCCAGGGTGCCGAACCGCTCCGACCCCGGGACCTTTTGCAATGGGCTGAGGAAGTTCGCCAGCGTGCCACCCGGCTCAACAGGAATCAGGTAAATTTTTCCAGCGACGACTTCGGAAACAAGCTTGAGGGATTATTTTAAGACCGTTAGGTTTAGGGGATGAAAACATCCCTCAGCGCTTCCCGGGTGACGGAGCTACAGGGTCCTTATGGTCCCTTGCAGGTCCTTGAAATAAAGGTTCAACAGGTCTGGGCATTGCAACAGTTTCAAGCCGGCCGATGGATGACCCAGGATGGCCGTGAATTGAAAGTCCGCTCCCCGGGCCTCTGGAACCGGGGTTCCGGACCGGACTTCCGGGAGGCTGTCTTGGAAATGGATGGGGAAGTCCGCGTTGGGGATGTGGAGATTCACCTCTACCGGGAGGACTGGTGGCGGCATGGCCATGCCATGGACCCTGGATACAACAAGGTCATTCTTCACGTTGTCCTCTTTGGTGGAGGAATGGATCACTGCCTGCGGACGGAATCGGGCGAGGAACCAGTGGAATGGGTCATGGGTCCATGGATGCGGGAGGATGTGGAATCCATCAGCGGTGGTGAGCCGGGATTATTCGGGGAGCGGATTCCAGAAATCCGGGAGTGGATTGAGTCGGATACAGCGGAGATTCTCCTCGAGAAGCTACGGTTCGGGGCCGATCGGCGATGGCAGGACAAGGAATCAATGGCGCGGTGCCTATTGGAAGCAGGGGGATGGGCCGGGAGTCTGCACCGGATGGTCCTCTACTACCTGGGCTTTCCGGCGAACCGACGCGCATTTTACGAGCTTGCAGAAAGATTCCCACCGGAGTGCTGGCGGGATGAGCGAATCCTGGACGAAGTTCGCAGCCAATGGTCAGACAGGATCCAATGGAGGCTTGGCCGTCCGGCAAACCGGGCCGCACCACGGTTGGAACAATATATCACACTGAACCATCTCCAGCCGGATTGGATGGAGAATTTGCGGAAACCGCCAAGGCTTTTGATTGAGCGGCTGCAGGCGATACTTGAGGCCAGTGGAGCGGCTATTGAGACAGGGGATGTGAGGCGGTTGGCCCGCTTCAGCGGGTGGGAATCCTGGCTTCACGGAACAGTTTGCGCAGGGACCCTCGGGGCAGGTCTGTTGAGGCGACTCTGGGTGGACGTCTTCCTCCCCTTAATGCTGGTCCAGCAAACGTTCACACCGGAGGAGGCAGCCGCTCTCTGGTTCCATGCCTATCCGGGCCAGTATCCGGCTGCCTACAACCCGCTGCTGCGGCTGGCGGGAACGCGTCAGGCTTGCTGCCGGATCCGCTGCAACGGCTGGATACAGGGATTGCTCTGGATGGAGGACCAAATGCGGATGGAACGGATTCGGACTGCCTGTGGATGAGGCCCTTTTGCCGTTCAGAAGCGGTGCTTGACAAGGCCGTTGCGCGGAACCACATTTATTCTTTTATTCTTCTTAGACAGGAAGAGTGGGCCAAGGCCCGCTCTTTTTTGTCTTATAAACAATCGAATCGACGCCACATACAAAATGAGCCAGGAAATTTTATCCGTCCTTGAATACATGGAGAAGGAGAAGGGGATTCCGCGGGAAGACATGATTTCCGCGATCGCCAACGCAATCCGCAGTGCGGCCACCAAGGGGGTTAACGCGGGTCAGGAATTGCGCATTGAGATCAATCCCAAAAACGGGGCCTTGCAAGCATGGTCAATTTTGGAAGTTGTTGATTCCGTGGGAGATCCAAGGACGCAGATTCACATTGAAAAAGCCCGTCAGCTCAACCCGGAGGCGGCTGTCGGTTTGTTTATTGAGAAGGAAGTCGACCCTGAGAAACTCGGCCGCATTGCTGCCCAGACGGCCCGCCAGACCATCATGCAGCGCTTGCGGCAGTTCGAAAAGGAGCGGATTTACGACGAGTACAAGGACAACGTCGGTGATATCGTGACGGGGGTGGTGCGTCGCCGCGAACGCGGGGACCTGATCGTGGACCTCGGCAAGGCGGAAGCTATCCTGCCGCCACGTGAACGGGTTCCCGGCGAGGATTATTCACCCGGCGAACGCATGCGTTGCCTGCTGTCGGAAATCGAACCGACCAACCGTGGGCCGGAGCTCATTCTTTCAAGGGCCAGCGTCAAGTTTGTCCGCCGCCTTTTCGAGTTGGAAGTGGCGGAAATCCAGGACAGCACGGTCGTCATCGAGGCAATTGCCCGCGAACCGGGCTACCGGACGAAAATTGCCGTCAGCAGCAAGGATCCGAAAGTGGATCCCGTCGGTGCCTGTGTCGGTGCCCGCGGGGCCCGGGTCAAGAGCATTGTCCGTGAGTTGGGTGGTGAGAAAATTGACATCGTCAAGTACAGCGAGGATCCGCTGGAGCTTCTCCACGAGGCGATCAAACCGGCGGTGCCGCTGAATATCAAGGTGGATGAGGAGAACAAGCGGATCTACTTTGAGGTCAGCGAGGATAATCTCAGCATCGCCATTGGGCGCCGGGGCCAGAACGCGCGGCTCACCTCCCGTTTGCTCGGATGGAAGCTCGATATCGCCAAGGAGCAGGTTTCCGAGGTTGGCTTTGACGAACGCCTCCGCGAAGCCATCAAGGGCTGGGAAGGGGTCCAGGGAATCTCCGATGAGCTGGCGGCCTTCCTTGTTCAGCACGGTCTTGTCAGTCCCGAAGCATTTGAGGGGGTTGAGGCCAAGGACCTGGTCAAACTTGGTTTCACCGAGACCGATGCGGAACAGGTTGTCAAACTGGTGCAGGCCCACCGCACCGCAAGCGGAACAGACGCTGCCTCCTGAGCCGGGGCCTGACAGGGAACATATTGCGCAAACGAGGTATTTCAGTTAGAGGTAAGGTTTTATGAGTGTTCGGATCTATCAGTTATCCAAGGAAATCGGGATGGACAACGCCGAGTTGATCGCGTTGCTCACGGAACGCGGGTATGAGGTGAAGAGCGCTTCCAGTACCGTTGACAATATTTCGGCGGAAAGCCTCCGGGAGGAATTCGGGCCCAAGCCCGAGGAGGAGAAGGCGGAGGAGGAAGCTCCTGCTCCCGAACCGGAAAAGAAACCCGTTCTGCCGACCGGTGCGATCGTTCGTTCCAAGGAAGATATCGAACGGGAACGGCGTGAAATAGAGGAAGAGGAACAGAAAAAGCGCGAGGAGGCCGCTGCACAATTGCGTCCTCCGCCCGTCATTCCGGGAAAGGCGCCTCCTCCGCTGCCCACCAAGCCGGTTATCCAGCGCCGTCCTTCACCCCTGACCCCGTCGACTCCGGGCCAGCCCGGCCCGACTCCCCCGCGACCAATTGTCAGGTCCGATTTGCCCAAGGAAACAGTTGAGGAAAAACCGGCGGAAGCAGCTGAAGAGAAGCCGGCACCAAAGGGTCCACCGCCCATCAAACCACCCATTTTAAGGGGTCCCAGCCCGATTGCTCCGCCGAAAGCCATCCCTCCCAAGCCGGAGGAACCGAAGGAGGAGGAAACAGAAGAACCTGTCGAGGCAGCCCCATCCAGCGAGCTCAAGCCACTGCAGGTCCGCTCGCCAATTGTAGTCCGGGATTTTGCGCTCCAGATAGGACGCAAGCCATTCCAGCTGATTTCTGAACTCATGGAGATGAGCATTTTTGCCTCCATGAATTCCTCCATTGAAGAGGATGTGGCCAGTCGCCTGGCCGAGGCGCATGGCTTCGCTCTTGAAGTGCGCCACCGTGGGGAAGGCGCCCAGCCGGAGGCCGCCAAGGAGGAAAAACCGGAAAAGCCGAAGAGCGAGCTAGTCGAGCGTCCGCCGGTGGTCTGTATCCTCGGTCACGTTGACCACGGTAAGACGACCTTGCTGGATACCATCCGCAAGGCCAACGTGGTATCCACCGAGGCCGGTGGCATTACACAGCACATCGGGGCCTACCAGATCACCCACAATGAAAAGTTGATCACCTTTATCGACACACCGGGCCACGCGGCATTCAGCAACATGCGGGCCCGGGGCGCGCGAACCACCGATATCGCCATTCTGGTCGTGGCCGCGGATGACGGCTTCATGCCGCAGACGGACGAGGCACTGGGCCACGCCCGTGTTTCCAAGGTCCCGGTTGTTGTGGCCATCAACAAGATGGATGCTCCCGGGGCCAATGTCGACCGGGTGATGCGGCAGATGCAAGAGCGTGAACTGGCTCCTGAAGAGTGGGGCGGGGAAACCCTCTGTGCCAAGGTTTCCGCTCTCAAGGGCGATGGAATAGAGGATCTGCTCGAGGCCATCCTCCTGCAGGCCGAGGTAACGGAAACCATCGTCGCCGACCCGCGGGCCAAGGTCGAAGGCGTCATCCTTGAAGCCCAGAAGGAACTCGGACGTGGATCCACCGCTGCGGTGATCGTGCAGCAGGGAACCCTCAAGCCGGGAACGGCCATAGTCTGCGGTGAACACTATTGCCGCGTCCGCCAATTGATTGATGACCAAGGCAAGCAGGTGAAGCAGGCAGGCCCGTCCATGCCGGTCAAGGTTGTTGGCTGGTCTTCCCCTCCCGACGCCGGCGATGTTTTCACGATGGTCAAGAATGAGCGCGAGGCCAAGAAGCAGGCCGAGGCCAACGAACTGGCCCGCCGCAAACTGGAGGCTGCCGACAAGCAGGAATCCGGGGCTTCCGTCGAGGACCTGTTCGCCGCCATTGAGAAGACCCAGAAGAAGACCTTCACCGTTCTGGTGAAAGCCGATGTCTATGGAACGGCCGAAGCGCTGGCGACCAGCTTGCAGGCTATCAAGAGTGACAAGATCGACCTTGAGGTCATCGACATGGGGGTTGGGGATATAACCCGCAATGACATCATCATGGCCAGTGCGGCCCAGTCCAGTATTGTCGGCTTCAGTGTCGGGATTGAGAACGGGGTCAACAGCCTGGCCAAGCACCATGGCATCCAGCTTTTCCAGCACAATATCATCTACGAATTGATAGATCAGGTGAAGGATGCGATGGCCGACATGCTCGAGCCCGAGTTGCGGGAGAACAAGATTGGGGCCGCGGAAGTCCGCCAGGTTTTCCCGTTGGGCAAGGGGCAGGTTGCCGGTTGCATGGTTACGGAAGGCCGCATCCAGCGCGATTCCCTGGCCCGCCTGATGCGCAACGGCGAAATGGTCCACGAGTCTCGCATTTCCACCTTGAAGCGCTTCAAGGAAGACGCCACCGAGGTCCGTGCGGGCTACGAGTGTGGTGTCCAGCTGGAAGGCTATAATGCCTATCAGGAAAAGGATAGTATTGAAGTATTTGAAATACTGAAAATCAAACCGTCACTTTAAAGCCGAATGGGTCAACGCGTTGTTCGAGTCAACGAGCTGGTCAAGCGGGAGATCAGTCATGTCCTTCACACCCGCCACCGGGCGGAGTCCGTTCATATCTCCATCCTCGGGGTGGATGTCTCCCCGAACCTGCGTTCGGCGAAGGTCTTTTATTCGACGCATGGGGATATCAACCAGCGCCAGGCCGCGGAAAGGTTTTTCAGCCGGAACCATGAATCCATTCGCCGGGAAATGGGCAAGGCGGTAACCTTGAAGTACCTTCCGCATCTTGAATTTGTTTATGACAAGGGGGCCGACTACGGGGAGCGGCTTAATGAATTACTCGACAGTCTCGGACTCGAAGGGGAAGCCCTTCCCGATGAACCCGAAAACGATTTCTAACCAGTTATTATGATGGAGAAGTACTTTCCCAACCATTCCAGTGAATTCATGGAGGCTATTGAAGGCATCCGGGGCAAACCTGTGGCGATCATGGGCCATGTCCGTCCGGATGGGGACTGCATTGGTTCCCAAGTGGGGCTGGCCCGTTGCCTGCGCGACATGGGATTCGACGTTGTCTGCTACAATGAGCATCGGGTCCCCCAAAACTGCGTTCCCTTTGTCGGGGACACGCCCTTCTACATGAGCAGCGAAGGTGTCGATACCAGCCGGGTGGCCATAACCGTGGACTGTGCCGACCGGAAGCGGCTGGGACAAACCCTTCAGGATGCCTACCCGGAAGTTTACCTGAATATCGACCACCACATTTCCAACACGCTCTACGGTGAGCACAATATCATCGACGGCCACTCTTCGGCCACCGGGGAAATCCTTGGAGGGATGATGCTCGACAACAACATGCCCATGGATGCGGCGGCTGCCCAGGCCCTGTATGTTGGTATCGCCACCGACACTGGTCAGTTCCGCTTTGCTTCAACTACCAGGGACACCTTCGAGATCTGTTGTCACCTCATGGAGAAGGGTGCCGACCCCGCCAGCGCGGCAATGGAGTTGTACGAACGCGAAAGTCCTGCCAAGCTGGCCCTTTTGCAGCGCTTCCTCGCCAGCTTCCAGTATGTTTGCGACAAGCGGGCTTGCATTGGCATTATCGACGATGAAGCCTGGGAGGCGACTGGCGCCTGCAAAGAGGACACCGAGGGGCTCGTGGACTACGCACGATCCATCGAAGGCGTTGAAATCGGAATTCTGCTGGAGGAACGGGACGGCATGCTCAAAGGCAGCTTCCGGGCCAAGGACAAAATTCACCGGGTGGACCAGTTGGCCCGCCAGTTCAATGGGGGCGGCCATGCCTGTGCCGCCGGTTTTAATCCCGAGAGCACACTGAAGGAGTTCTATCCCAGACTTGTCAGCGCGCTTGAGGAACACTTTCAATCGATGAGCGGAGAATCCTCATGAGTCAGCGAAACGACCTTGAAGGCGTCCTCTTGATCGACAAGCCAGAGGGCATGACCTCGCATGACGTTGTCGACAAGGTGCGGCACAAGTTGAAGATGAAACGGATAGGGCATGCCGGAACGCTGGACCCGAACGCCACCGGCCTGTTGATTATCCTGGTGGGCAAGGCGACGAAGCTGTCGCAGTTTCTGATGGGGCTCGACAAGACCTATGAGGGAGTCATCAGCCTCGGGATTGAGACAACGACCCAGGATGTCGAGGGCGAAGTGGTGGAGGAAAAGGATGTCCCCGAATTGAGCGAGGACCAGCTGAAGGACTACATGAAGGAATTCATCGGCGACCAGTACCAGACGCCCCCGATGTTTTCCGCGAAAAAGATCGATGGTGTCCCGCTTTACAAGATGGCCCGGAAGGGGAAGACCGTCGAACGGGAACCCCGCTTCATCCATATCAGTTCGTTCAAGCTGGATAAGTGGGAGAGTCCGGACATCGAGTTCACCCTTTCCTGCAGCAAGGGAACTTATGTCCGTACCGTCGCCAACGATCTCGGGCGCAAGATTGGTTGTGGCGGCTACCTCAAGGAGTTGCGCCGGACCGATATCGAGCGCTTTCGAATCGAGGATTCGATAGAGTTGGAAAGCTTCGAGGATCTCAGTATCGACGAGATCAAGAGCTGGCTGATTCCGCCATACCAGGCGGTTCCCAGCAATGTCACCTGACCTTTGAATTCCGCCGTCATGCTGAAACAGCCAAACCTGGCCACCGGCCTCCAGACCCATTCCGGCAAAGGCTCCGCCCGCAAGGATCTGCGGAATGAGCCGCTTCATCTGGCCATAGGCATGTTCGACGGTGTTCACCTTGGGCACCAGGCGGTCATCCGGCAGGCCATGGAAGCCGCGGACAAGGAAGCGGGCCACTTGGCGGCAGTCCTCACCTTTGACCCCCATCCCAGCCGCATTCTTTATCCGGAACGGGCAACCTCGCTCATCATGCCCCTGCGTCAACGCATCGAGCACATGCTTGATGTCGGTGCGGACTGCGTCTTTGTGCAGCCGTTCTCCCTGACCTATTCACGACAGAAGGCGGAGGAATTTGTCCCATTCCTGATGGAGCTTTTCCCCGGCTTGAAAAGCATCCATGTCGGGGAAAATTTCCGTTTTGGAGCCGGGCGTAGCGGGGATATAGATACCTTGAGACAGGGAGCGGGCGAGTTTGGTGTCTTGCTCGAAGCGCGCCAGCGCGAAGTCTTGCACGGGGTGGCGATCAGCAGCAGTCGCATCCGTGCCGCCCTCATGGAGGGTGCCATCGGCGAGGTTAATGCCATGCTGGGATATCCTTATGTCGCTGAGGGGAGGATTCTCAAGGGCAAGGGAATGGGTCGTCGGATCGAGTTTCCAACGCTCAATTTCCAATGGCATCCTGAAGTGCTGCCGCGGTTTGGAGTTTATCTTGTTCTCCTCAAGGTAGCGGGTTCGGATTCCCTTCTACCCGGGGTAGCCAACTACGGTCTCCGGCCAACCCTTGAAGAAGCTGACGAACCCCTGATGGAGGTTCACCTGCTTCAACCGGATTCGGTCCCGGGTGCCGGCGACCGGGTACGCATTGCCATGGTCGACTATCTCCGTCCGGAAAAGGCCTTTCCCTCGCTGGATGACTTGAAGCAGCAGATAGCCCTCGATGTCGAGGCAGCCCGGGGAAAACACCAGGCGATGGATGCTTCGTCAATCAACCCCTTCTAAAGGGTTGCCGGTTTATTGCGGCTGTGGCTTAATTTGCTGGAGATGAAGGCGACTTGCAGGGTATTCCTAACCGGACTCATGGCCATTGGAGGCATGGGGATGGTTGCGCAGGACTCTGAGCAGTGGCTCTTTGAGGGGCTTGTAACGGAGGCGGATCCTGTTCTGGCCCCGGATCTGCAAAGTGGTTGGGTCCTGGCCGGAAGTTTTTTCTTCAACCGTCTGGAATTACAGGAAGAACCGGTTCCTTCGGGGGCCTCCGGTGGGCGTCTGGCCGGAGGCATTGGCCAGACGGAGTTGACGATTGACCTCTATCACCAGCTGCATTTTGAAGCGCGGCAGGTCCCGGGTCTGGCCGGCTTTGATTACCAGAATGACGATCCCGACCATGATGGGCGGGACATGTTGGGCTGGTTTTTCCCTGTCCAGGGTGAACTGAAGGATTCCGGGTGGACCTCCAGTTGGTTGCAGATTTGGCTCGCTGATCCTGAGGGCGGAATGATCCGCAGTGTGCCGCCGCGGATTTCCCCCTATGGAATCACCTACAAGTCAGCCTGGTTCCGCTTGACCTTCGAAAATGCAGCCGGTGAGCGGGCCTATGCCGATGGACGGATCGATCTTTTTGCGCCCTATGCTGAAGTGGACTCCATGGATGAGGAGGCATCATGGAGGGGTGTCGCCATCGAACTCAGTGACGAGTTAATGCGCAAGGACTCGGTGATCGAGGAATTACGTCAGGATCTCGCTGCTTCCATTGCCCGTTTGGAAGGGTTGCGGAGCATGGTTGACCTCCTGGTCGAGGAGCGGGAATCTCTCCGTCAGGAGAACAAGATCCTGCAGGAGGAGGCTGAGAAGGCCGATCCGGAAGTGCAGGAGAAGCTCATGGAACTGGAGGTTGAGAAGTCCCTTCTGCAGTCCCGGATTGATGAACTTTCCGGCCAGAACCAGGCACTCGCGGAAAGCCTCGCCTCCTCCGAAGTAGAGCGCTTGCAATTAATGCAAGAGATGGAGGACATGGAGAATCTGCGCCTGAAGGCGGCCCCCGATTCCTCGACGGTCAAGTCGGCTACGGTGGTGAACGAGGAGAATCAACCCGTTGGGACGATGACAATTGTTGAGTCGCCGATGGTTATTGAGAAGCCCCTTGTCGTTGAAAAACATACGGTGGTCCGGGAAACGCCTCCGGAGACAAGGGTTCCCCCCCCGCCAGCCAGTAAGGAAAAAACCAAAAAGCCGCGGTTTGCGAAGCGCTTCGGACCGCGCAAATTCCGTTAGGTTCCGTGGACAAGGCACAGAGACATCGTGTGAACGCCGCCCGCGTTGCCATTCGCAACCAGATGGGGTTTTTTGACGAGTGGCACGGGCAAGTGGCTTCGGACTGGAAGGCGGATGAGACCCGCGTCACCTTTGCTGACTTTGCCATTACCGAAAAGCTTTTCGCTGAACTGCGTCGTTCCTTCCCGGAGGACCAGTTTATTTCCGAGGAGACGGTTATCCCGGACGAGGAAGTGGCCATCGACTCCCGTTATCTTTGGATACTGGACCCGATAGACGGGACCAACAATTATGCTCTTGGTATGCCTTCGTGCGCCATTTCACTGGCTCTTTTCAAGGATGGATTCCCACTCTACGGGCTTATTTACGATGGCGGAACAAGGGAGTTGCTCGAAGGCGGCGCAAGGCAGCCACTTTTGGTCGACGGGCGCAAGTTCCTGCCGCTGGAGCGGGCCTTCCCGGAAGGGTCCGGATTGGTGGCCTTGCATTTTCCGCTTCCTGAATCCCGGGTAGAGAATTTGCACGAGTTCCTGTATCGATACCGTGTCCGTAGCCTGGGAAGCGCAGCCCTGCATTTGGCCTATGCGGCCCTCGGACGTCTGGATGGAGTCCTCGATGAAAAGGTCCGGATATGGGATATCGCGGCAGCGATGTGTCTCCTGCTGGCCGCCGGGCGGGAAATTCGCTTCCTAGGAAAGGATCCGCTCCCGCTCCACCATTTCAGCATGAAGGATCCCTGCCTGCGGTACTATGCCGGAAATGCGGCATTCTTAAAGGAAATGGAAAATTGCCTTGGCTGACATGCTGTCCTTGCCAGCTTCCAACATTCCCTTATCAGTCTTCTCTAAAGGATCGTTATGAAAATCTACATGAATGGCACCCTTGTTGAAGAGGCTGACGCGAAAGTTTCCGTTTTTGATCACGGACTGCTGTACGGTGACGGGATTTTTGAGGGAATCCGACTCTACAAGGGGTGTGTCTTCAAGCTCGACGAGCACCTTGACCGGCTGGACAAGTCGGCCCGGGCGATCCTGCTGAAGTTGCCGGTTGACCTGGAGACGATTGCCGAGGCCATCTGCGAAACTTGCCGGGTCAACAATCTTGATGATGGGTACATCCGGTTGATAGTCACCCGCGGAGTCGGTTCCCTTGGACTGAGCCACCTCAGCTGCAAGGACCCCCAGCTCATTATTATAGCCGACAAGATAACGCTCTATCCCGAAGAGCACTACACGAAGGGGCTTCGCATCATCACCTCGCCGACCCGTCGCATCAATCCCGCCGCATTGCCGCCGATGGTCAAGTCCCTCAACTACCTGAACAACATCCTCGCCAAGGCGGATGCCAATCAGGCGGACTGCCTCGAGGCTATCATGTTGAACGACCAGGGCTATGTTGCGGAATGCACCGGCGACAACATTTTCATCCGCCACAAGGACAAGTGGTTCACGCCCCCGACGGCGGCCGGGGCCCTCCGTGGAATTACCCGGGGAGCCGTCCTGGAACTGATGGAAGACCTCGGTTATGCCTGTGAGGAGGCCAATTTGACCCGCTATGACATCTGGACCGCTGATGAAATGTTCCTCACCGGCACAGCCGCCGAGGTCATTCCCGTGGTCGATGTGGACAGCCGGGTCATCGGGGATGGCAAACCCGGCGCGTTGACCCACAAGTTGCTGGAGGCCTTCCATGAAAAGGTGAAAACGGATGGCCGGATGATTCGGTGAACCACCCTTTCGACTGGAAATTGAGCCGAATCTGCTTAAGATAAAAACATGGCAAAACCTGAACAGTGCAGCCAATGTTCCAAGCCGGCAACGATCCACCTTACCCAGATCATTGATAACAAGATTCACAAGGTGGACTTATGCGAGGATTGCCCATTCAAGAAAGGCGTGACCGATCCCGAGGGCTTCTCGCTGGCCGACTTTCTCCTCAAGCCCCCCGCCTCGCTTGTTGCGGATCAGTCACTGCAGTGTGAATCCTGCGGGTTTACCCCCGCCGACTTCAAGAAGACCGGCCGTTTCGGTTGTCCCCAGTGCTACGAGACCTTCAAGGAGATTCTCCAGCCCATGCTGAAGAACATGCACAAGGACACCGTCCACCGGGGCAAGGTGCCGGAAAAGGCTCTCGCCCGCATGAGTCGCAAGCGGCGCCTGGATCAACTCGAGACCGACCTCGAGGAGGCCATCAAGGAAGAGAATTACGAAGAGGCGGCACGCTTGCGGGACTTGATTTCCCAGGCAAAGGAAGCCCTTGAAATTTCCTGATTACCATGCTGATAACTCCCCTAATTGAGGCAAAAGCCGAATTGACGGATGGAGGATTGGCAGCGGAGCCAATCGTCCTGTCCACCCGTATCCGTCTTGCCCGCAACCTGGCCGGGGAAGCTTTCCCGGGCTGGGCGGATGGTCCGCAGCGGACAGCCGTCTTCGATCGCTGTTTTGAGCAGCTCAGTCCCCTGTCGGCCTTCAAGGAGGGGGTCTTTCTGCAGATGTCGGATCTCACCGACCTCGAGAAGCAGGTCCTGGTGGAGCGGCGACTGGTCAGCCGGGAGCTCATCGAGGCCCCCGATGCCACAGGGGTACTGGTTTCACCAGCCCAGAATCTGGCCATCATGATCAATGAGGAGGACCATCTTCGTATCCAGGCCCTTCATAGTGGATTCAATCTTCGCAAGACCTGGGATGACGTGGACAGCCTCGATCACCAGATTGAGGAACACCTCGATTATGCTTTTTCCGATGACTACGGCTACCTGACGGCCTGCCCGACAAACGTCGGTACGGGGCTGAGGGCCTCCGCCATGCTCCATTTGCCTGGTCTGGTCATGCGGGACCACATGGAGAAGGTCATCCGGATGGTCAACCAGTTGGGCCTGGCTGTCCGGGGAAGCCTCGGGGAAGGTAGTGAAGCCACTGGCAGTATTTTCCAAATCAGCAACCAGCAGACACTGGGGGAGTCCGAGGAGCAGATCCTCAAGCGCCTGATCAATATCCTCCATGCCATCATTGAGCAGGAGAACAATGCCCGTGGCGTCATGCTGGAGAAGCAACCCGCGGTTATCCTGGATAAAATTGGACGCGCTTACGGTGTTTTGCGAAATGGGCACCTTTTAAGCTCTGCAGAAGCGGTAAATTTGTTGAGCTTGATGCGACTGGCAGTGGACATCGGCATGTTGCCGCAGGAAAAACGGGCCCAAATCGACCGCCTTACGATGGAGGTCCAGCCGGGTCATGTCCAGTGTACCGCCAACGCCAACATCGATCCAGAGCAACGCGATGAGATGCGGGCCAACAGAATTAGGGAACAATTTGCTTCTTTTCCTACTCTTGATTTTAGTAACATCCATTGGACGCCCAACCTGAAACCACAAGATAACGATGGAACCCATGAATAATTTTACGCCCCGGGCCCAGCAAGTGCTGGCATTGGCCCGCAAGGAGGCTGACCGTTTTCACCACAATTATGTCGGCACGGAGCACCTGCTGCTGGGATTGATCAATCTCGGGCAGGGGGTCGCGGTTAATGTCCTGCAAAAGATGGGACTGGACCTCGATACCGTCCGAACAGCGGTTGAGAAGCAGGTCGGCAAGGGCCCCGCTGCCAAGCCAATTGGCAACATTTCCTACACCCCCCGGGTGAAAAAGGTCCTCGCCCTCGCAGGCAAGGAAGCTAAGTCGTTGAACCACAGCTATGTAGGGACGGAGCACATCCTCTTGGGCCTGCTCCGGGAAGGCGATGGTGTCGCTGCCCGGGTCTTGAAGAGCCTGGAGGTGGATATTGAGCGTTGCCGGGATGAAATCCTCAGTGAACTGGATCCCAATTTTGCCGGAGAAGGCGGTGAGCCCTCAGGTGCTGCCCCTGGCGGTGTCGGTCCCATGGGTGGCGGCGGTCCGGAAGACAAGCGCGAGCTCAAGACACCGGCCCTGAAGGCATTCGGACGGGACCTGACCGAACTGGCCCGCAACGGTGAACTGGACCCGGTCATCGGCCGGAAGGACGAGATTCGCCGGGTTGTCCAGGTCCTTTGCCGGCGGACCAAGAATAATCCTGTGTTGATTGGGGAGGCTGGCGTCGGCAAGACGGCGATTGTCGAAGGCCTGGCCCTCGAGATCGCAAATGGGATTGTTCCGGAAATCCTTGCTGAAAAACGGCTTATAACACTCGATCTCGCCCTTATGGTGGCCGGAACAAAGTATCGCGGCCAGTTCGAGGAGCGTATCAAGGCGGTCATGGACGAAATCCGCCGGGCCAAGAACGTCATTATCTTTATCGACGAGTTGCACACCATCGTCGGCGCTGGAGCAGCCGAAGGGGCGATGGACGCCTCTAACATCTTCAAGCCGGCTCTCAGTCGTGGCGAGCTGCAGTGCATCGGTGCCACCACCCTTGCCGAGTATCGCAAGTATATCGAAAAGGATAGTGCCCTCGATCGTCGCTTCCAAAGCGTCATGGTCGACGCCCCGAGTGTCGAGGATTCCATCGCCATCCTCAAGGGGATTGCCCCGAAGTACGAGGAGCATCACAAGGTCAATTATACGGAAAAGGCCTTGGAATCAGCTGTTTTCCTGTCGGAACGTTACATCACATCGCGCTTTCTCCCGGACAAGGCCATCGACGTGCTCGACGAGTCCGGGGCCCGTTCACGGATCAATTCCCTGAATCGTCCCCCGGAAATTGAGGACATGGCGAAGAAGATCGAGGAGGTCTGTGCCCAGAAGGAGGAATGCATCAGCAAGCAGCAATTTGAGGATGCCGCCAAGTTCCGGGATGAGGAGAAAAAACTCCGGGCCCAGCGCGAGGAGATGATAGAGGAGTGGAAGAAGTCCCGTGCGGAGACGAAGATCACCGTTGATGAGGAGGACATGTTGCAAGTTGTCAGCGACTGGACCGGCATTCCCCTGCGCCGCATGGAACAGAAGGAATCCGAGAAGCTCCTCAATCTGGAGAACGAGCTCCAGGATACGGTCATTGGGCAGAACGAGGCCACGGTGGCCATCGCCAAGGCCTTGCGCCGCAGCCGGGCTGATCTTAAGGATCCCAGCCGTCCCATTGGCTCCTTCCTGTTCATGGGACCAACCGGTGTCGGCAAGACTCACCTCGCCAAGACGCTCGCCGAGTCCATTTTCGGCAACAAGGACTCCATCGTCCAGATCGACATGTCCGAGTACATGGAGAAGTTTTCCGTCAGCCGCCTGATTGGTTCACCCCCGGGCTACGTTGGCTATGAGGAAGGCGGCCAGCTGACCGAGACGGTCCGTCGTAAGCCCTATTGCGTGGTACTCTTCGACGAAATCGAGAAGGCCCATCCGGATGTGGTGCAGATTCTCCTGCAGGTCCTGGAGGAAGGTCGCTTAACCGATAGTCTGGGCCGGTCGGTCGATTTCCGGAACACGATCATCATCATGACCTCCAACGTCGGGGCCCATATCCTGCAGAAGGGCCAGGGGCTCGGATTCGGGAACGATGATATCGAGGACAACTTCGAGAAGACCAAAACCAAGATCATGGACGAGGCCAAGCGGGTCTTTAAACCCGAGTTCCTCAACCGGATCAACAGTATCATCGTCTTCCACCAGTTGCTTCGCCCCCACTTGCGCAAGATTGTCGACATTGAGCTCCGCGGCATCACCAGTCGCCTTGCCGAGCGCCACATGCCGCTGGAGATTTCCGAGGCGGCCAAGGATTTCCTTATTGATCAGGGCTATGACGAGAAGTTCGGTGCCCGGCCGTTGCGCAGGGCTGTCGAGCAGCATCTGGAGGACCCGCTTGCCGAATCCCTCCTGCGGGGTGACCTGAAGGAAGGGGAAACGGTCCATGTCGACGTTGCCGAGGACGGCAAGGTGCTGACCTTCGTCCAGAAGGCGGCCGCACCCGGAGTCTGAGTCCCCGTTCCGGTTGGCGATTTCCATTGCCATTTGGGTGGGGCCTTCCTAAGCTTCAGGCTGGAAAGGAGGCACCCTATGTTGAACGTGTCACAAGGTAAGGAAATCGTCCTTCATGTGAAGAACGACATGGGTGTCCTTGGTGAAATAGCCCGTTTGGTTTCCGAGAGGGGGGTAAGTATCGAAGCGGTCTCCGGCACAGCCGAGGGCGATATCTGTACCCTGAGGCTGATCACGGATGACAATCTGCGCACCTGTGATCTTCTTCAGGAACATGCCTATTCCCCGGTTGAGGAATCCGTTGTCCTTCTCGAAGTTCCCCACAAGCCGGGAATGTTGAGAAAACTGACATTGCGGCTGGGAGAAGAGGCGATCGATATCCGCTCACTCTATGCTTCCGCGAGTACCAGGGACGCCTATTGCCTGATGGTTTTGCGGACGACGAATGATGCCCGGGCGCTTGTCGCCCTGAGCGAATTCGTCACCGAATATGCATGAGGCATCTCGAAGCGCTGAGAGCCAGTGCTTTGCGGCAGGCCGGTTCCATATCGGCCTGCTTTTTTATACGCCCCGGGAAGTTCGGCTACTTGGTATTGAGCCGCTCGACGGTCTTTTTCTCAAGGTCCCGCGGCATCTCCTCGTAATGGGAGAAGGATTCCGAATGGAAGCCGCGTCCACCTGTGATGGACCTCAGGGAGGTGCTATAGCGGTACAATTCCATCATCGGAACCGATGCCCGGATGACCTGGAATTTCCCGTCCGTGTCCATCCCCTGGATGCGTCCGCGGCGGCTGGAAATGTCACCCATGACGTCACCCATGAAATCTTCCGGAATCTTGACCTCAATCGACATGATGGGCTCCAGCAGACAAGGGGAGGCATCCATGAATGCCTGCTTAAAGGCTTCCTTGCCGGCAATCTGGAAGGCGATGTCCTTGGAATCGACCGGGTGCATCTTGCCGTCGTAAAAGTCGATCTTGACGTCGGTGACGTGGCAGTGGGCCATGATGCCTTCATTGCAGGCAGACTGGACACCTTTTTCCACTGAGGGAACAAAGACGCGATCCACGTTCTGTCCCACCAGGGACTGGTTGAAGTCCACGCCCGAGTCCCGCGGCAGGGGTTCAATGCGCATCCAGACTTCGGCAAACTGCCCCGCGCCGCCGGTCTGCTTCTTGTGACGGTACTTGGACTCAGCCTTCTTGCGGATTGTCTCCCGGAAGGGGACTTTCGGCTCATGCAGGGCGATGTCCACGTTGAAGCGTCGCTTGAGGCGGCTCTTGATAACCTCCAGGTGCAGCTCTCCCTGTCCGGAGAGGACCATTTCCGCAGTCTCCATGTTGTTGACATAGAGGAAGGTCGGGTCCTCCTCGTGAAGTGTGGCCAGACCCTCGGCAAGTTTGTCTTCATCGCCTTTGGCCTCAACTT
>JBFOLZ010000040.1:0-12444 GCA_040830445.1 Puniceicoccaceae bacterium | reverse complement strand
CCCTCCGCAACACTTGCCCTTTTGCCCGGCGGCAAAAACTTGTTTGGTGGTAATCAGATGCGCAAGATAGGGTCAACATCCACCGGTTCGGTTATTATTGAGATGACGGCTGCCCAGTATGCCGCCTTGACCCAGGTCATGGGCCCAAAGTCCACGAAGGAGGTAGCGGAGAAGAAAAAGGCTGCGTCCCGCCCAGTGATGGCGGTGCTTCGCAAACAAGGTTATGTGCGCAATTGCTTGAACCAGTTGCGGCCCGTCAACCGCCAGGAGGTTTTCCGTTCCATCCGCGCGATGTTCCATGGCAGCGGGGGCATCCGGGACACCGAGATTGACCAGATGATCGACAGCTTGATCAAGGATGGTTACTTCCGCATCGATGCGCATGACCGGGTCACCTATGCGGATGAGAAGGAGAAGGTCCTTTCCATCCTACAGGAAGAGAACCGCGGCCAGGAAAAAGGCGATGCCGAAACTGAGTACTGTGGCGTAGGCTCCGAAAACGAGGAATCCCTTGAGGATGCTTTTTCCCCAGCCCTGTTGGCTGAAGTTGCGGAAGGCGACAATCCCGTAGACGGGGATCAGCACGTAGAACAGTTCCAGAAATTCGCCCACGACTGAAGAGACCAGTCCCGCGAGGAGGACAATTGCGATCAGCAAGTAGCTGAATGCGTGGAAGTTCAGGGAAAAGACAAGATAGTCGATGTAGAACCTCTTCTGGCGCAGGTTTGCCAGCCTGTGCAACAGTGCAAAGAGTGGAAGAAAGACAAAGGCGGCCTTGGGCAGGTTTGAGATGATTTTCCGGAAATAGGCCCCCGGGTCTTCAATCGCCTGAAGGGCTGCCTGGAGAGTAATCCCGGTCAACCAGTCACCAGCTTCCTTCGCCTTGTCGATACTGGCTTGGAGGGATTTGATGGCACCGTCGCTTGCGGAAAGGACCTCGAAGTCGCTCGTGCTTTGCCTGGTCGACAGGCCGACCAGCAGGAAAAGGACAAAGCTGGCGATGATGTAGAGCCTGAAAGGCGGGACGTAGCGCATCCGGCGGCCCTCGACCCATTCCGCCGAGAGGCGGCCCGGGTGGAAGAAAAGAAGTCGAAGGGTCCGGATGAGGCGGGAATCCCAGTGAAAGACGTTGCCCAGTGCATCATCGAGGACTTCACGGGTCGGCCGGCGGATGACCTTGGAGGACTGGCCACACTGGTGACAGAATACACCTTGCAGCTCTGTATCGCAGTTGCGGCATCGTTCCTGGTCAGTCTCCGAACTCACACCAGCCCTTATGGAGGGTCCGGTTCAGCAGTACAATACCGAATCTTAAGGGTATCCGATGTTTCCCGTGTCACTGGCCTATGGAGCACCAGTTGGCCTACTTCTGGTGTGGCCGGATAGCATTGCGGATGCCGTCAGCCCTTTCCTGACGCGATTGGCGGTTCGAAGCGTAAGACTTGTTGCTCTTCCAGGAGGAGTTGGAGGAACCACTGTAGCTATTGTTGTTATTATTCGCGTAGGTGGTCTTGTTGCCCGAATCGCCGGACTTGGTGGAGCTGCTCCGGTTGGTGGATGTTCCCGACTGGCGGGCCGGCTGGGAATTCCCACTTGGCTTGGGCCGGGACTGCTTGTTGGCAAAGGTGCTCCGCTGGCTGGCCTCGGGTTTTCTCGAGCTGGCGATCCGGTTTGATGAACGGTCGACTGGCTTTGGCTGGCTGACCCGGCTGGTCCGTTCAATCTGGCTGGTCCGGACGGTACGGCGGGCCTCACTGCTCCGGGCAAGGCGGTTGGCACGGTCTGAGCGGGAGATTGCCGGCGTCGAGGCGGTTGGCCTGGGCCTGCTGGAAATTTCCTGCTGACGCGTTCCCCGGTTGCTGACAACCGGTCCGGGATGTTCGGTTTCCCGGCTGCGGCGGGTCAGCTGGACTGGCGTTTCCTTTGGAATGGGCCGTTGGTCAGGATGGCGACTGACCCGGTGCTCCATACGGGAATCCCGGTCCGGGACGCGGTGGCGGGTAATGCCTGAGGCACTGTGGCGGTCATGGCGGCGATGCAGTTCTTCGCTGGGGGAGCGGACCCCGCGACGATGGTAGGGGTTATGGCGCCATGACGGAGCTTCCCGGTAAGCGTGGGGGTCCCGGTGGCCATCCTTGTAATGGGGACGGTGATGCTTCTTGTGATGATGATGAACCACGACCACCCGCCGGCTCGGCCAGTAGCAATCGCTGTAGTAGAAACTGGATGAGAAGTGAATGCCGCTGGTCCAGTGGAAGCCGACACTGATGCCGCTGTGGTAAGGGACCGGCCGCGTGTACCAGCAGACGGGCGGGTAATCATACCACCACCAGCTGCCGTAGACATAGCGGGTATCGTAGTAAGGGACATAAACAATCCGCGTACTTCTGGGCTCAATGTAAATTACTTCCTCTTGTTCGGAGACAACAACATGCTCGAGTTCGTCCAGGGAGCCCTCATCGAGGGCGATCTGGCGAAGATTCTGGATGGTTTCCATCATTTGGGCCTCCTGGAGCAGGAAGGCGTCCCCGAGACGGCGGGTCCAGGTGAGGTTTTCGTCCATTAACTGGAGCAGTTCCGGAAAGGCGACAAGGGCCTTGATGCTGGGGTCCCAATCCATGTCTTCCACGGCAGCGACGGCCTCATCTCCTTCAAAATCCGGGTTTGCCCGGGACCAGCGGGAGGCTTCGACAACTTCAAGGGGATAGGTGGAGGCAATCAACACCTGGGAAAGGAGTACATCGGGATAGAGGGCAATCGGGGCCAGCATCTGGTCGAGGGCGGCCTGGCTGAAGGTCATTTCATCCTCGACAGGCTCATGTACCGGGATGGGTTCGGCTGGGATGGCCGTCACTTCCCGTGTTACCTGGACGCAGGCAACCATGGACAGAAGCAGGGGGGTAAGAAGGCTTCGGGTGAGTAGTTTCATGAGGTGCTCCTTTCGGGGATGATCCTGGACCGGTTTGGTTCCCGGGACTAATTCCACTATACCATGACAGGGGTCGAGGTCAATTGTTCCGTTGCTGGTTGTTGGGCGCTTCATACCCGTTGAACGACAGCAGAAAGGGATTTATTCACCCAATTAAAGGGAATTTGCCCCATTTGTGCGCATCCGCCCCTTGTCAAAAACTTTTAAACAATTGGGAAAGTGTGAAAAGACGCATGTCTGGGGAGCTGAATTGAGCTTAACTGGGCCTTGAAAGAAGTAGCAATGGCAAGAAAAATAGCATTCATCAACTACAAGGGAGGGGTAGGAAAGACCAGTTGCCTCGTCAACATGGCTGCCTGCCTCGCCAAACGCGGCAAACGGGTCCTCTTGGTTGACCTCGACGCCCAGTCAAACGCCAGTATTTGGCTCCTGCGTATCGACCGCTGGAACAAGCTGCACGGGTCCAAGAGGGATTCCGTTTACAGTTTATTTAATCCCGGCGATCAGCAGTTGAAGGACATCGTGGTCCGCGATGTAGTTGAGGACCGCGAAGGGCGGAAGGTTCTTCCGGGACTGGATCTGGTGCCGACCACCTTTGACCTGATTGACATTGAGCACGAATATGAGCCGCCGGCCGACGAACCAGTTTATGTCCGCTTCTGGCAGAACCTCCAGGCCATCGAGCCGAACTACGATTATATTCTTTTTGACTGCCCGCCGAATGTACTTCGGGCCTCCCAGTGTGGCCTCTTTTGCGCCAACGAGGTTATTGTCCCGGCCAATCCGGATGCGTTGAGCTTGATCGGACTGACTCTCCTGACCGGGAAGCTCCTGCAATTCAACGACCGTTCTGCACGGTACCGTACGCCTGGAATGGGCCAACCGGCGACCATCAGCGGTGTCATTTTCAATGCCGTCAAGGGCGGCACCGATGTCGAGGTGCCGAAGATGCGGATGCAATTCCGGATCAATCAGTTCAAGAACCAAAAGAAGATTTCCCCCAAGACCCGTATCTTTGGCACAATGGTCCGCGATGCCATTGTCGTGCGTCGTGCCGTTACGCTTGGTTTGCCGGTTAATTGCATCGGCAACGCCGTTGGAACAGAGGATGTGATGGAGGATTACGAAGGCGTCACCGACGAGCTCGAGGCCCTCGATCCGAATAACATCGCCGTCGTCGATAACCTTGAAATGGCCGAAACCGTTTAAAATCATGAAGCAGCAAGACACAGCATACCCAGTACAACTAACCTTCACCGCCGAGGAGTGGGACGCCTTGCGGGAAAGCCTCAAGGACAGCGAAATGGCAGATATCAACCTCTGCACCCTGGCCAAGAACCTCGATCGCAAGTGGCCGATCCGTGGAGATGAGGAGACACCGGCCCGCTACCTTGGTTACTCCCTGGAGGCCCTGAAACAGCTTCCGGAATTCTTTGGCAAGGACAGTCGCTTGCCGCTGCTTTACAACATCCTGCTGGAGACCAAGCAGTTTGACGATCCCTACGCGGAGATGGTCCAGCTGTTCGATGACTACGGGGATGAGGTTGCCCAGCCGAAGACCCCGCTGGAGAAGCTGGAAGTTCCGGCCGATATGCCGGTCGAGCTGATAAATTTCTCCAGGGAAACCCTCGATTCATGCCGCCAAGGCAAGCACAACACCATCAGTGAACTGATTGCATTCCTCGAGAAGAGCAAGACGGCCACCACCCTGAATGAGGAATTCCGGGAGTTCATGCGAGCCTATAACAACTTTGACCAGATTGCCCTGCGCAAGCTTCTGCCACTGCGGGAAGGTTCCAAGGGGATTTTCTTTGCCGAAGCCATCGGGCATATGGCCAGCCGGTTAACCGATCAGCAGGCGGCTACCCTTATTTACGCCTTCAGCATCAAGTGCAACAAGGAGGCATGGGGAGAGAGTTACGCCTTGCCGAAAGCCGGTGCGCTTTCGCTTGTCAACCAACTCAAGGAAAAGGTGTTGAAGGGATTTGAGCCCATGCCCGATCAGGCCCAGGAGTTGCGGGCAGCCATTGAGTCCGGTCTTAATGCCAGCGTGCGTTACTTTGTCTCGCTTGACGATCCGGAATTGGAGGCCCTGGCCCTTGCGGTTGCCATGACTGCCTTTCCCGGCAAGCCCCGATTCAAGGGCTTCATGGGCGGCTTGTTGAACTAATCAACCGGGAGGCATCGATATGAGCGCGGCGCCAGAGCAGATTCCCGAAGTGGTAAACTTTCCCGATCCGAGGAAATTCCCGGACCCGCGGACCTTTCCGGATCCGCGCAAGGGTCTCGATACCGGTAAGAAGCGGAAGCGGATCAGCTTGCCCCGTCCTTCCATTGATACGATCCTGAAGCGGACGGACCCGGCAAAGGTCAATGCTGTCGAGGATGCTGATCCGGCACAGATTGACTGCTTTATGGGCGAAGAACCCGGCGAGGCGGAAATCATTGCCGAAACGGACAGGATTGCCCGCCTCAAGGAAGAGTCCCTGGAACGGATTCGAGCCGCGAGGGAATTGGAAGTGCTCCTGGAGACCCGGGAAAAGCAACTCGATCAGCGGGAGACGGAAATCAATTCCCGGTTGGCCGAGAATGTTTCCCATCACCTGGGTCTCGACAAGCCGCAACCGTCAATTGTGGTCCAACAAGAATTACAGGAGTCCCTCCAGCTGATGGCTGAGAAAGAGGAATTGATTGCCAGTCTTCGAGCTGAGATTGAGCAATTGAAGGAAGCCGCTGCCCAATCCGATGAGAATGATGATGATGGCTATGAGGCCGTCACCGATCTTTCCCTCGAGGAGCAGGTGGCCTTCCTGCGCGAGCGCGAGGCCTTCATTGAGCAGAGCGAGAACGTCCTCTTCGACAAGGCCCAGCAGCTGCAGGAGTGGGAAGCCCGCCTGGAGCAGGCTGACCACGATCAGAAAAGCGGCTAGAGCTCGATGGGCTGGCAAGCCTAATATATGCGGCCCGGTTCGGTTATCGGGTACACTCTGAAGAACTGGATGACGGCACGGAATTGTGCCCGTCCCTTTTGTGTTTTCCTGTCCAAATGCGGCCTTGGGACATATTTTCAACGATATTGGTACAATTTTACCTATCTATTCCCGGTCCGAAAGTGGCACAATGCGGAACGCTGGAAATGAGGCTCAATGGCCTTCATTTTCCGGCTTGAACTCACTACCCAAGTCGTAATCCGCAATTGGATCCCCAGAGGGACAAATCAACATCATGAAATGGCCATTTTTCGTCAGACATCACCGCATATCCAGTACTTTAATTTTCGGGGCTTTCCTGACTGGCTTCTCGATTTACAGCTTTGCCGAGCCTCTTCCTGTTAAGGGGACGGTCAACCAAGAGGAGGAGAATCCGTTTCCCTACACGGTTCGTAATGTCAGCGGAACCGCGGTGGAAGAGGGTAGTGGTTTCCTGACCGCTTCCGGGGAGAATGGGTTCCGGCTGGTGCTTTTCCCAGAATCTGCAGACATCTGGAACTTCCAGGATGTGAGTGTTCTTGGAGTGGAGTTCCGCAATACCGGCGAATCCGACCTCGTTATTGACATGAGGCTGCGCAACGAAGGGGCCACGACCTGGTCCAATTCCGCCGTAGGCCGGACGATCATCAAGGCCGGGGAGGCCATCCCACTGGGCATCGTCCTGTGGCGCGGAAGTGATTACGCAACGACGGATTCCGCCTATATCCGGATGTCTGGCAAGCCCAACGGGAAGTTTCGCCACTGGCACAAGTTCTATCCGGAAAGGGTCAAGAACCTGCTCATTGAAGGCAGCTGTGTGGGTCCTCATTCCTTTGAAATTGGCAGAATCTTTCCCATCCAGGAAATGAAACCGGAGCTGATGGGTAAGTTCCCCTTCATCGATGAATTCGGTCAATACCTGTTCAAGGACTGGCCGGGCAAGGTACGTTCCGGGGAAGATATCCGGGATGGAATTGAAGTTGAGCAATCGCTTGTCGCGCAGTTGGGACAAACTGGAGGGAGAGGCAAATACGGCGGTTGGAAAGAGGGCCCGAAGCTTGAGGCAACGGGATTCTTCCGCACGGAACAATACGAGGGGCGCTGGTGGTTTGTCGATCCGGAGGGGTACTTGTTCTGGTCCTTTGGGGCGAACTGTGTCGGTGTTGAATTCTCGGGGCAGACGCCAACCGCGCGCAACCTTGACGTCTTTGCAGAACTGCCGCAAAGGGAGGATCCGGAATTCGGGCAATTCTATATCGAGGTCGATGTTGAGGACCAGTACAAGTTGAAGGAAGCGGTCCCGCACTATGATTTCTCCCGGGCCAATCTTTACCGCAAATATGGCAAGGACTGGGAGGCCCGGATGCTGGAGCAGGAAGTGAAACGCCTCCACTACACCGGGCTCAATACCATCGGAGCGTGGTCGGACAACAATGTCGTCGAGACCCGCGAAACGCCCTACACCGCGATAATCCACTTTGGGTATGCGTCGGCCGCAGCCAAGCTACCGGACCCGTTTGATCCAAGGACGCGGACGGAGCTCCGCAAGGCCATCGAGCAGTATCGGATCGACTTTGCCAATGATCCCTGGTGCCTCGGTGTTTTCGTCAACAACGAGTTGCATTGGCAGAACGACGCACCGCGCCTGGTCAAGGTGGTCCTCGGGTTTACTGAGAAGGAGACGGCGGCCAAGCGGGCCTTCCAGGATTGGCTCAAGAACAAATATTCCGATCTGGATGCATTAAATACGGTTTGGAAGACTGACTTTTCCAATTGGAATGATTTGCTCGGGAAAGTGGACGGAAAAGATCTGGCAAAAGCTGACAAGGCAGATTGTTCGGCCCTGGCTACGCTCTTCGCCGAGACCTATTTCGGAATGGTCGACGAGGAGTTGGCAGCCGTAGCGCCGAACATGCTCTACTTTGGGAGTCGCTTCAATGCCGGTTCCAATGAGGTCATCCATGCAGCCGCCAAATATGTGGATGTCATCAGTGCCAATTTCTACGGCTACGTGCCCGATGTCGGCGCCTATGCGAGTCCTGGTAAACCGGTCCTGATCAGTGAATACCACTTCGCCAACGTCGGCGGTTGCAATCTCGGCAGCGGCCTGCGCAGCGCCCAGGATTCCGTCCAGCAGGCACGGCTTTTCAAGAGCTTTATCAGGGACGCGGTCAACCACAAGAGCATCGTCGGTGCGCACTGGTTCCAGTGGCGCGACCAGAATGTCGGGGGCCGGTATGACGGCGAAAACTATGATGTCGGCTATTTCGACGTCGCGGACTTGCCGAAGGAGGATCTCATCCGGGCCTCGCGGGAGGTCAGCGACAGCCTTTACGAGGACCTTAAACAGTGAGGGGACAGACGATGGAGGAAGCAAATCAAGCAATGGATCCGGAACAGTCCCCCCGGGGAAAAAGCGGTAAGCTGAGCATCTTTGAGAAATTGGGCGTGGGCACAGGTGGCCTGACCGTTTCGCTGGGCAACCAAAGTGTCCGCACGACAGGGATGGGGGTCCTGAACATGATCCTCGGCATCAACGCCAAGTGGGTCGGTCTCGTGCTGGCCATCCCGCTCTTATGGGATGCCATCACCGACCCGATTATGGGCAATATTTCCGACAATTTCCGCTCCCGCTACGGGCGCCGCCGCCCCTTTATCTTTGCCGGGGCCATCTTGATGGGGATTACCTTCGCCAGTATCTGGATGATCCCGCTGGGGTGGAGCGATGCCGGGAAATTGATCTGGTTCCTGACAACGAGCATCCTCTTCTACACCTCTTACACGATTTTCTCCGTTCCCTTTATCGGGCTGACCTATGAAATGACGCCGGATTATGATGAACGGACCGCCGTGCAGGGATTTGTCACTTTCTGGAACCGCTTGGGCGAGATGTCATACATGGGGTTGATTCCCCTGTCGCTGATTTTCATTGCATGGAAATTTGGATACAGTGACACGACCGGACTGACCACCGAAGAGCAGATGCAGGGAATACGGATATCAGCCGCTGTCTACGGTTTTTTCGGAATGACCCTGTTTGGTATGCTGCCGGCGTTTTTTGGCAAGGAACGCAATTACGCTCTCAGCGTTAAGGAAGCCCATGGGAAGAAGGACCCCTTCTGGAAAACGGCCAAAAATGCCCTCCAGAACAAGGCCTGTGCCATGCTGTGCATCCTTTCGGTCTGCACCATCGTGGCCGGTGTCTTTGCCAGCAACATGGACTGGTATCTGCTCATCTACTACCTCTCAGACGGGAACATTGCCCTCGGTACGCAATGGAAGCTCATCGTGACCATCGGGTACGCCACCGTCGGTATCATCGGGATCCCGCTCATTGTCTGGCTTACGGCGAAGATGAGCAAGATCCAGGGATTGCGCTTCATTTATTCGATGATGGTCCTGAACGCAGTACTCCGCTGGCTGGTCTACCGCCCGGGACGGTTCGACGAGCCGCTGGTCTGGTCAGGACTTCCGGAAATCATCGCTTCGCTTTCCTCCGTCATGCAATCGCTGATCTGGCTTGATCCCCTGACCGGGGGCCTTTTCTGGATTGGGGTCGGGGTTCTGATGCAATCCATGATCGCGGATGTCTGTGACGATGATGAATTGAAGTTCGGCCGCCGACGGGAAGGCATGTTCGGCGCCATTTTCGGGTGGGCAACGAAGGCTTCATTCGCTGTCAGCTTCGTCCTTGTCGGGTTTTTCCTGAGCATGATTGGATTTGATCCGGCACTGTCGGCGCAGACGCCCGCAACTTACTTGAACATGCGGATTGCCATGTGCCTCGGAGCCGCTGCCCCGGCGCTGCTTTGTTTCATCCTCCTGAGTTTTTATCCACTCACCAAGGCCAAATCCGCTGAAAACAGGAAGCAGCTGGAGGCAATCCGCGGCAACGTGACCAGGGACGAAGGTAAAGAATAGATTCATTTATGAAAAAATTTGTCCTATCGAATTTGTATTTTGGGGGTGACTACACGCCCGAGCACTTCCCCCGGGAAGTGATGGTTGAAGACATGCGCCTGATGCGAAAGGCCGGGGTCAACCTGGTCACGATCAACGTGTTCAGCTGGGCCCAGATACAGCCGGATGAGGACGTCTGGGAATTTGACTGGCTCGATGAGATCATGGATACCATCGCCAGTAACGGGATTTACGCGGACTTGGGAACCGCCACTGCTTCAACACCCGCATGGATGGCGAGGAAGTATCCAGAAATCCTGCCTGTGGACGCCAACGGGATCCGCTTTAATCACGGCTCGCGCCAGACCTTTAATCCAAACAGTCCGAAATATCGCGAGTTCAGCGGGAAGCTGGTGCGCAAGCTGGCCGAACGCTACAGGAACCACCCGGCACTGGCCATGTGGCATGTCAATAACGAGCTCTCACAGTTACTCGGGGCGGACTACAGTGAAATTTCAGCCCGGAAGTTCCGGGAGTGGTGCAAGGCTCGCTTCCAGACGTGTGAACGCCTCAACAAGACATGGGGTATGCATTTCTGGGGGAACAATATTTATGAGTGGGAAGACCTGGTCCCGCCGATGAAGACCGCCCATCAGTTCAACACCAGCCTGTTGCTGGAGTGGAAGCGCTTCACGAACGAGTGCTACATGGAGGTTGCCCGCAATGAAATCGACATCCTGAGGGAGATCACGCCCGATGTGCCGATTACGACGAACTTCCTCTACGAGTACAAAGTCCTTGATTACTTTGCCTGGGCGGACCTGGTGGACTTCATTTCGGTGAGCTCCTTTCCGGATCCCAAGGTCACCAACCATCCCGGGGAAGCCGCCTTGAGCCATGACCTCATGCGGGGGATCAAGAACCAGCCCTTTGTCCTGCTCGAGCAGGCTCCCAGCCAGGTCAACTGGCGCCTGGCCAACGTCAACAAGAAGCCCGGTGTCATGCGCCTCTGGAGCCACCAGGGAATGGCCCACGGGGCGGATGCATTCTGCTTCTTCCAGTGGCGGGCCTCACGACATGGTTCGGAGAAGTTCCATTCCGCGATGGTTCCCCACATTGGCGAGAATTCCCGCATCTTCAGGGAGATGACGGCCTTTGGGCAGGAACTGCCTTCCCTGCGGGAGGTCATCGGCAGCAAGGTCCAGGCGGATGTGGCGATCCTGATGGACTACAACAACTGGTGGACCGCCGAGTATACGCCCGGGCCAACGGCATTATTGAAGTACCTCGACCTGCTGCAGGCCTACCACTTTCCACTATTCGAGCAGAACATCACCACAGATGTTATTCCAGTCGACCGGGACTTGAGTGCATACAAGGTCGTCATCGCCCCTCTGCTCTACATGATCAAGCCCGGCTTTCGGGAATCCATCGAGCGGTTTGTCAAAGACGGGGGAACCTTCATCACAACCTTCTTCAGTGGTGTCGCGAACGAGTATGACGAGGTCTTTGCGGAGGGGTATCCGGGGCCACTGAGCGATTTAATGGGTCTGAAGGTCGAGGAGTTCGAAGCCATGAAGCCCTACACCCGGAACAGCCTGGTCATGAAGGATAACTTGCCCGGGATGTCCGGCGAATTCGAGAGCAGCCTCTGGTGTGATATCCTCCAACTCAATGGTGCCACCACCCTGGCGGAATACGGGAGCGACTACTTCAAGGGTACACCGGCATTGACCGTCAATAGCTTTGGAAAAGGAAAGGCTTACTACGTCGCCACGCTTCCGGAGAAGGCATTTTTCAGACGATTCCTTAAGAAAGTCTGCGCTGACAAGGGTGTCCATCCTGTCATGGAAGCGCCTGAGAGGGTGGAAGCAGTGGTCCGGGCAGGCGAGGACGGGGACTACTTGTTTGTCATGAATCACAACTACGAGCCGGTACAGGTCACCCTGCCGGAGGGCAAGTATGTTGATTTGCTGACACAGGAACCGATGGAAGGGCAGGTGGAGTTCGCTGCCGTCCAGTCTGCTGTCCTGCGGAAGGCATGACCCTCCATTTAAAACCGAATTTAACCAATCATTACCAAGAAACATCATGACAGAAAAGATACATGCAAAACGGGGTGGATTCACCCTTCCTGCCCAGGCGGGGATGGATGAAGTCGTTCTCGATCTGGCCAAGCGCTGGGGGGCCGATGCATTCCGTGATTCCGACGGTACCGTCCTTTCCGATTCCATCACGGAGCTGGGATACGATATCTATTCCACGCTGTGCCTGATCCGGGCGGACCAGGAATGGAATTCTGCCCATCCTGAGGACAACCAGCAGAAGTACCTTCATTCGACCCCGCAGACAGCGCGGGAGGCAGCCATGGAAATCGACATCCTGGCCCGCTATTCCAGTGAGCAGTACCGCATCGACGAGATCAATGACTGCAAGAAGTACTGGGAAGTGGTCAATCGGACGACTGGAGAGGTCGTTCCCGTTTCCGAATGGGACTACGCTGGCGGCATCGTCACCGTCCGCAATTGTGCCAAATGGAATGTCTATGTGGTCAACTTCCTCGTCTACCAGATTTGGGAAACAACCTCGATGTACAACCACCTGACGAATAACTGGGGTGACAAGCCGCACCAGTCCGGGATCGAT
>JBFOLZ010000039.1:0-4199 GCA_040830445.1 Puniceicoccaceae bacterium | reverse complement strand
TAAGGCTTTGCAGGGCAAGATTTCCGATCTGGAGGATACCGAGTTGGAGGTCCTGGAGACCATCGATGCCAAGACGGTTGAATTGGCCAATGCGCGGGAAGACATTGGGCAGCAGCAAAAGACCCTTGAGGCGCACATTGCCCTCCTGAAGCAGAATTTCGACTCCTTTGCCGCCGAGTTGGAGGATGCCAGGAATGCGGTTGCCTCCTGTGAGGCCGAGATTGATGCGGGTGTCCTGCAGCAGTACAAGTACGTCAAGAGCCAGATCAAGCGGCCGCCGGTTGTGGTCCAGATGGATGACGGGCGATGCCTGGGCTGCCATCTCAAGGTTTCCGGCGAGGTGGAATCCGAAGCCCGCAAGGGGAAGGAACTTATCCGCTGCGACAGCTGCGGCCGCATCCTCTACTTCGACAGATAATCTTAATCGCAATCTTAATCTTGATCTTAATCTCCCCCCGCGCCGGGGCCGGAACTGGCTGTGAGATGGAATTAGATTAAGACTAAGATTAAGATTAAGGCTAAGATTGAGATTAAGATTCGGAGTTGCCATGGGGTGGGAATTGAGCACGCTCTTCCTTTAACCGGTTGGCGGGCTCCCGCTGTCATCCTTCGGGGTGGTAGAGGAAAGTCCGGACACCACAGGGCAAGATTCCCCGTGAAAACGGGGGCACGCCGGGCGCGAGGCCGGCGTGACGGACAGTGCCACAGAAAATATACCGCCCCGAGCTCGTCGAGGGGTAAGGGTGAAAAGGTGAGGTAAGAGCTCACCGCCCGGAGGGTAACCGAAGGGGCACGGTAAACCCAATCTGGTGCAAGACTAAATAGGGGATCGGGCGGCCCGTCCATCGGTCCCGGGTAAGTCGCACCCCCGCGTAGTGCCTTGGCACGAAGCGGGGGATCCCGCTTCGGTGGGATAGACAAATGGGAGCCACCCCCGATTCGTCGGGGGAACAGAATCCGGCTTACCGCCAACCGGCCCTTTTACAACTCCAGGTGAAAGACCTGGGAATTGCGGCCACTTCGTTTAAGGCCTTCCCGTAGTTTCTTGGGAAGCAAAGCACTGGTTCCCTGCTCGAAACCGCAAGTGTCCTGAAAAAAGGCCGCCGTCTGGGTGCTCAGGGCGACCATCCGGTGCTTGCCTTCCTCCTTGGCCTTGTTGACGGCAAATTCCACCATGGCTTTACCGATCCGGCGACCCTGGTAGGCCGGATGGACAAAGACAGAGCCCAGTTCGACCGTCCTTGATCTTGGAAACGAAGTAATGCGAAAACACCCGATGACGCTTTCGTCGATTTCGTAGACGTGGTAATCGGCATAATCCGCCTCGATGCTTTGACGAGTCCTGGGGCGAAGGGACTCCTCCTTGACGGCTGTCTTGGTCAGGGCGTAGATGGGGCCGACATCCTTCTTGCGGGCCGGACGGATCTGGGAGTAGGGGTTGGAGTGGATCATCGATCCGATACCAACCTTGGAGAAAACCTCCTTCAGCAGCCCGTCATGGATGCGGCAGTCAATGATGTGGGCCCGGGGGATGCCTCCCTCAATCGTCCTGACGGCATAGGCGGCCTTGGACCGGACCGGTTCGTCAATCATGCCGCTGTTGCCATCCAGGAGTTTCTTCACTTCAGCAACATCCGCATTGAGACGCAGTTGGCCTTCATAGGTCAGGCCGGGGTAGGGCGTGAGGTAGATCAACTTGGAGGCCTGGAGCGCAATGGCCAGTTCAGAGGCCAGGGAGTCGGAATTGATGCGCCGTTCCGAGCCGTCCCGGGTGAAGGCCACCGGGCCGACAACAGGCACCAGTTCCTGTTCCATCAGCTTGGCGAGCAGGCGTGCATCGACCTTTTCCACCTTTCCGGTGAAGAGCTGGTTGACGCCGCGGATGATGCCCTTGTCCGTCGCGCGGACGGCGTTGACGCGGACGCACTTCAACCGTTGCTGGGTGAGCCCGCGCTCGATGCGGTGGCCGACCTGGTTGGCGGCGTCGATGGCCAGTTCCAGGGTGGCATGGTCCGTGGGGCCGTAGCCCTGGGCGTCCGAGATGCGGATCCGCTTTTCCTTCGAGAGGCCCTTTACCTGGGATCCGATACCGTAGACGATGAGGAGACGGATCCCGAGGTTGCTGAGGACCGCCAGCTGCAACATGAGGTTGTTGATTGTCTCCTCCTCGATGACGGAGCCATCAAGGGCAATGACAAAGGTATGATTTCGCCACAGGGGGACATACTTGAGGATCCCCCTCAAGTCAGCGGGTGTGAGCTCCCGGTCGTTTTCCCGGCCATCCAGTTTCATTCCGGTCAGGAAATAGCATCTGCGGCCTCGTTTCAAGGCAAACCCTGACGCTGTTTCGGGTTGCTGACCGGGCGCCGATGTTCTCTAATTGGTACATGTCCCTGAAGAAGCAGCGGCGATGGAGCGAATCCATCGATTCAGCCATCGATGCCCTGCCGCCCGGACTGGCGGACGGCCTGGATGCCTTCGGGGTCTTTATCGAGCTGGAAAAGGGACATTCGCGGCATACCGTCGAGGGATACCAGCGGGACCTTTGTCAATGTGCCCAATTTATCGCTACAAAACGGAAGAAGTCGGCCTGGGATTCCGTAACCGGGGAGGATGTCTCGGCCTGGCTGCAATCCCTCGACGGGGCCGACTACAGCGCGGCCTCCCTCGCCCGCAAGTTGAGCGCGGTCAAGCATTGCGCCCGCTTCCTGGTGGCAGAGAAGGTCATTAGGAATGACTTCACCGAACTGGTCAGCGGGCCGAAGCTGGCCCGCCAGCTGCCCGATACGCTTTCCCCGGAGGAAGTTGATGCCCTCCTTGACGCCCCCAGCCGCCATTCCGCCCAGGGGTTGCGGGATCGCGCCTTCCTCGAGCTGATGTACAGCAGCGGCCTGCGGGTGACGGAACTTTGCCAGTTGTCCCTGCAGGACCTGGATCTGGACGAGGGATTTTTACGCGTCGAGGCGGGCAAGCGGGGCAAGGACCGTCTCGTCCCGGTTGGACGCCAGGCCGGGGAAGCCATTCAGCGTTACCTCCATAATGGACGCCCCTCCCTGGTGCGACCCAAGACCGGGAGTGCCCTCTTCCTGAGCAACCGCGGGACTGCCCTTTCGCGCAAGACAATTTGGTATTGGATCAAGGAATACGCCGAGCGGGCGGGTATTAAAAAACCGGTCAAGCCGCACCTCCTGAGGCACTCCTTCGCCACGCACCTCCTGTCCAACGGGGCGGACCTGCGCGCCATTCAGGAAATGCTTGGCCATTCCGACATCGGGACGACCGAGATCTATACCCGGGTCGATCACAAGCGCCTGGTCGAGGCCCATGGGAAGTACCACCCGAGGAACTGATACCGCCACAACTTGACGGTCGACAGGGACAGCGGTTTCCAGCAGACTGGCCGGGTTATGAAGTCAAAAGCACTGATTATTCTCTCTGCCCTCATTTGCACCAGCCTGATTCAGGCAGCCCCTCCGGAAGGAAAGGGACCCGGCAAGGCCCGCGCGGAAATGGGCGAGTCTGTCCACGAGGATGTGGCTGAACACGTCAAAAAAGCCGGCAAGCAGGCAAAGCCGACTGCCAAGGTAGACGAGGAGGCGGCGGAAGCTGCTGAAGAAGCCAGGGAAAGGGCGGAAGAAGAGGCCGAAAAGGCCCGCGAAAAGGCTCAAGAAGCCCGCGAGAAGGCCATTGAAGAGGCAGAAGAAAGAGCCGGGAAGGAAGCAAAGGTAAAGGCGAAGAAGGCTGAAAAGGGCGACATGCCGCCGGGACTGGCCAAACAAGCTGAGAAGAAGGCCGAGCAGCCCCAGAATGACCTTGAGAACGCTTCCGACACCGCCAAGGAAAAGCGCCGCAAGTGGTGGAAGTTCTGGAGTAAGGACGATTAAGGCCTAGAGGCGTCCGGCTTCCCTCAGACGCCTGATGACTTCCACGGCCATCCCACTGCGGTTCATGATGTAGAGGTGGAAGGCCTGGACTCCGTTGTCCATCAGCTCCGAGATCTGGCGGTAGGTCCAGTCAATGGCGACCTCCCGGAGGCCTTGCTTGTCATCGCCTGCCTTGTCGAGGGCATCTGCGAGCTCCTCCGGGATGTCGCGGCAAAAGCGGCGGGCCTGCTTTGCTGAACGAATCGGCATCAGGCCGGGGATGACCGGTACCTTGATGCCGGCGTTCCGGCAGCGCTCGACAAAGGAGAGGAAATT
>JBFOLZ010000038.1:0-1357 GCA_040830445.1 Puniceicoccaceae bacterium | reverse complement strand
GGTGACTTTGTTGGGCTTGACCTCATAAATGGTCGCACCCCCTTCAACGACTGCACACGGGCCCAAGGCTCCCGGCAGCGTGCGGACGCGGACAATGGTCTCCCCGACTTCCTTGGGAACCACTTTCCGCAGGGTGCTCCCCTGGGCCACGGACGAGCCTTCATACTCCACCTCGATGAGGCTGAAGTCACTGTCCGTGATCAGGATGCCGCTCCAGAGGGCTGCCGGCACAGGGATGACGCTGGTGTTGGGAAAGGTCTTATCGAGGGCGATCTGGCTTTCTGCCGTGATGACACTGGCCATGGTGCCCTCGGCATCATCCAGCGACGCCTTGAATCCGGCCCGGATACCGAGGTTAGCGCCTTCCTGCAGAAAATCCGCCCCGGCCTTGTAGCCGCCGAGAAGATTGAGAGCGCCGGTAACGACCGTCTTGTCGAGCGACCAGTCACGGCTGGTGGCGTTCATGCGGGCCGACCATGAGGACTCGGAGCAATCGTCCTCGATGGAGAATGCGGGACTGAAGGTCAGCTGGAAATTGTCGACGTTGGAGGGCCACTGGTTGGCAATGACCTGGTGATAGGTGTCGATGGCCCAGGACACTGCTCCAAAGGTGGCCGCCGCCACCGCGCCGGGAGGCCCGGCGAGGCCCACCACAATGGCTGCAAGACTGGCTGCGTCCTTGACGTTCTGGACCTCCTGACTGGGGTTCGCGTAGCGGTCGGCATCGCACTGTTTCTGCATTGCGGAGGCCAGCTGGCCGAGGGTCTGGATGTCAACCAGGTTTCTGGGGGAGATGGAGGGCCGGGATTCAAAGGAAAGGCTGCTGAAGGTGGAGACTTCTGGTCCAGCAAGGGGGACCGTGGTAATGCTGGAAGCGGCAAGGGATGCTTCCAGTTCCTGGAGGCGGTCCAGTAGCCCCAGCTTGCCCATAAGGGAATCAAGGTCCTCCATGCTGACACCGGAATCCTGCAGGAGCGGGGCGGTTCCCGCGAGCACGTTGGAGAGATTGTTGGGATTGTCCGCATCGCGAAAGACCCGGTCAACCATGACCAGTGCCCGCATTTCCTGGGGAATGGATTCCGGGGCGGCATCATGGTAGGCGATGGGGTTGGCTCCGAGGAAATCGCCAGCGAGTGTCGCCAGGTTGGTCAGGCTGGCACTGATAGCTGCCGAGGTTCCGGCATAGGAGGGCAGGGGCTCCGGATAAAGAGAGACGACCGGATACCGACCCGTCTCGCTGATCACCCAGAGGTCCATGGCCTTGGCCCCGCCTGGTGCCCCCTGGACGTAGGGAACAAGCAGGACCCAGTCGTCCGTGTCCAGCTGTTGAATGGGGCCGTAGCGGATGTCCGCTTCG
>JBFOLZ010000037.1:0-29508 GCA_040830445.1 Puniceicoccaceae bacterium | reverse complement strand
GCCCACCTTTGGGGAAGGCGGCGACCCTTTACCGCTGTGAGTTTGAGTGTCCGCAATGGGTGGAAGCGCACGAGGTCCTGACCCTCCATTTTGGTGGTGTGGACTACCGTTGCCAAGTGTACCTGAATGGCTACTGCGCGGGTACCCACGAGGGATTTTTTAAGCAGTTCCGGCTGGATTGTACAAAGGCAATCAGGCCGGGCAGCAACGTTCTCTTGGTTCGCGTTGAGAACGACTACACCATGCTGGGTGAAAACACCGGAGACATCACACCGGACGGGGACAAGATATATGCGGCCACTGGTCTTGGCTACGATGATCCGGAATTGGGCTGGCATCATTGTCCGGCTGCAATGGGAATTTGGAATTTCGTCCGTCTGGAGGGAATGGGGAGGCTGTTCATCGACGATGCCTGGGTCCGTCCGCTATTGGACTCAGAGGAAATTGAAATGCTTCTGGAGGTGGAGAGCCGCAGTTCCAACCTCGAGGAGAACGTTTCCTTCCTGGTTTCCATCTTCGGGCAGAACTTCGAGACCGTTGTCCACAAGGATCATTTGCATCAGGGTAAAGCCGAATTTGTCCAGGGTTTCGGTGATTTGGTTCATGGACACAATGCGGTCTTTCCGGAGCTAATGGGCAATGGGCGTAACTATGTCCGCTTCCGGTTGCCAATGAGGAACCCTCGCCTATGGTCACCGGAAACGCCATGGTTGTACCAGGCGCAGGTCCGGATGTTGGATGCAAGTAGCAATATATTGGATACAAAAACTATCCAGTTCGGGATGCGCTCGTTCGAGCAGGACGAGACCACGATCCCAAAGGGCAAGTTCTACCTCAATGGAAAGGAAATACGGCTCCGGGGTGCAAATACCATGGGGAACTTCGAGCGCTGCATCATGAAGGGCGATTTCGATGGCCTGCGGGACCAGATCCTCCTGGCCAAGCTTACCCGGATGAACTTCCTGCGCATGACGCAGCGACCCGTGCACAGGGAATTTTATGAATACTGTAACCGGCTGGGGATGATGACGCAGACCGATTTGCCAATGTTCTCCACTATCCGCAGGACCCAGTTCAACGAAGTGGCGCGTCAAGCCGGGTGCATGGAAAGGCATGTGCGGGCACATCCCTGCAACATCCTCGTTTCCTTCATGAACGAGCCGCGACCGGCAGCGGGCAGCAAGCCGCATCGATTTATCGACCGCGAGGAAATGGAGTCGCTGTTCGACATGTCCGGCAGGACCGTACGGTTCAATAACCCGGACCGGGTGATCAAGTGTGTTGACGGGGACTACGACCCGCCAGCCCGGTCAGGAATGCCGGACAACCATGTTTACTGTGGCTGGTATATTGGACATGGAATTGACCTCGGAGCTCTGCACAAGGGACACTGGCTCCCTCTCAAACCCGGGTGGAACTATGGCTGCGGTGAATTTGGTGCCGAGGGGCTCGATTCCTGGGAGGTCATGGAGAATGAATACCCTCTCGACTGGAAACCGGAAAGCCTGGATGCAGAATGGAGTCCCACAGTCATTTCAATGTCACAGAGCCACAAATTCCATTACATGTGGTATGACACCTGCCAAACGGCCCGGGAATGGATTGAGTCGAGCCAGAAGCATCAGGAATGGGTGATAGGCCTGATGACGCGGGCTTTCCGGCGAATGCCATGGATGAATTCCTTCGCCGTCCACCTCTTCATCGACGCCTGGCCGGCTGGATGGATGAAGTCCATCATGGATGTTTATTGCCGTCCCAAGAAGGCTTGGTTCGCCTACCGGGACGCTCTTGCGCCAGTGGCCGTTTTCCTGCGCTGCGACCGGACGGGAGTCTGGAGTGGGGATTCGATACCGGTCGAGGTCTGGGTCTGTAATGATCTTCCTGAAGCTTTCTCGAATCTTGAATTACGACTCAATGTGGAATTGGACGGTGAACTGCTGGCCAGTAGCTGGACTACCGGCAACGTTCCGGCCTGTCAGCCAACGTGTCTAGGTGAGATTTCCGTTGAAATGCCCGGCGTCGAAAACCGATCCACTGTGCGCATTGGTGTGAGCCTGTTGGATAGTGAAAACGAAGCTGTCCATGAAGATACCTTGGAATTGTCGGTCTTCCCCAAAGAAGTGGATGCCAGTGCCGCTGTTACCGTCTTTGGTGAAGCAAAACAGGTGCAGAGCTTCAAGGATTGTCTTGGCCTGCTGCCCTCCAATCTGGTTGAACCAGCTGACAGGATTTGCGTCTTTGGTAAAGAGGCACTGCTGGATAATATTCAGACGCTTCGGGATGCGGTTAAGAAAGGCGCAACGGTCCTGGTCCTAGGCTTGCCCCCTGGAGAGTATCCGCTTGGGCCGGCCGGGCTTACGGTCTATCCTGCCGGTATGGGGCCGCGGCATTTTGTTTCCCGGGCGACCGGGCATCCCCTGGTCGATGGTTTTCAGGACGACGATTTTAAGTTCTGGTACAACTGTTCCTTGCATCGCGTGTCACCGATACTCCATACACTGCTGGATGCGCCCGGGTGGACTCCCATATTGAATTCGGGAGACGGCGGCTGGACGAAACAATGGGATTATGCCCCGGCTGCAGCTGAGTTTGTTGAAGGAACGGGCTGCTGGCGGGTGGTCCAGATAAGCTTGGCTGAATTCGTCGAGTCCAATCCGGTTGCCCATTCCTTTGTTCGACGACTATTAGACCTGCCTTAGGACCTGATCAGAAAATAGATATCCCTGTTGAATTGACGGGTAGTTCCAAGTGGTGATCCGTATGAGAGGCAATATAGCCATATTCATCCATCCCCCAGCAGGCGGTAGTCCTTGGGCTGCTGGCCGGTGACGGATTTGAAGGCGGCATAGAAGCGGCTGGTCGACTGGAATCCGGACGCGTAGGCCACGTCGATGACCTTCGCATTGGTGTTCTGGAGCAGGTTGATGGCGTGGGAGACCCGGGTCTCCTGGAGGAAACTGCCGATGGTGTTACCAAAGTTCTGCTTGAAGAGACGGGCGGCGTAACTGGGATTCAAATTGGTATGGGCGGCGATGGCCGTTAGCGGCAAGGCGTCCTGGAAGTGCTCGATGATAAAGGAAGCCATTTCGAGTGCGGCTGGGTGGAGGGACTCCATGTTCGGGGCCCGCCCGTCGAGGGCGATCTCTCGATTTGGGGACATGCGGATCTCCAGGCGCCGTAACCGCGCTTCCAACTCCAGCAGGACGACAGGAGTGTACTTCTTGTCCGGAATCTCGCTCTTCCAGCGCCGGATCATGGCGAGGTCGAGTTCAGGGGAGGTTTTCTTCCCCGTGATGATGTCGCCGAGCATGAGCCTCCGGATGAAGCTCTTTTGAAATTTCCATCCCAGGAAGTGATGGCGGGGGATGGTGATCCACCACATGCTCAGGTTCTCGTCGCCGGCAAAGATCCGGTGTGGGTAGCCCGCCCAGAACACGCCCAGTTGGCCCTCCTCGATTTTTTGCAGCCGGTTGCAATGGAGGTAGGTCACCGAGCCCTTCTCGAGGAAATTCAATTCCACGTTGTCATGGTAGTGATACGGGAACTGGATGCTGCGATCCTTCTCCCTCGGATAATTATTGATCGCCAGGTCGAAGACTTGCGCCTCCGGTGAAATGTCAATATCCGGGACAAATCTGCCGCTAACTGGGATGCGTTTCTTGACCATTCCTATAAGATAGAGCGTTTGCCCGTCTATCATGTCAAAACTGGAATCCTTCTTTAACCGTCCCATCGGTATCTTCAGCTGGGCCCTCTCCCCGGATCCGGCGACCTGCGCCAAACGGGCTGTCGAGCACGGCTTTTCCTGCCTCCAATGGGGCTTCCCATTCGAGCTTCCCGAGGAGGAAAAGACCATCGGGACGGCCCGGGAAACGCAGGCGATTTACAGCGATCACGGTCTCGATGTCGTGGCCCTGGCCGGCTATCAGAACCTTGTTGCCCACGATCCGGGCTACAAGACACGAGCCATCAGGCGTCTGGAGCAGTACATCGAGCTTTCAGACGTGTTTCCTGCGTCCACTGGTGTGGCCACGGAAACCGGGACAAAAAACCGGGAAAGCCAGTGGCACGGCCATGCGGACAACCTGAAGCCGGAGTCCTGGGACGAAATGATTGCCAGCATGCACCGGATCGGGGCAGCGGCCAAGGCCGCCGGCACGAAGATCCTGATTGAGGGGTATGTCGAGAATGTCGTCCGGACGGCTGATGATCTGCTCAAGCTTCAATCACAGGTGGACATGGAGGCCTTCGGCTTCGTCATGGATCCGTTCAACCTCTTCCTCGAGGAGCAGGTGACGGACATGCCAGCGGAGACCGGCCGGATCTTTGCAGTGATGGGCGACCGGGTCGGCATCGCTCATGCGAAGGACCTCCAATATGTGGACGGTGTCATTACCACGCCCCGCAGCGGCACCGGCATGTTCGATTTTCAAACCTACTTCAAGCTCCTCGACGAGCACCTGCCGGGTGTCCCGCTGATCCTGGAACACCTGGAGGCCCACGAAGTCGCCGGGACGCTTGATTTTCTAAAATCCGAATACGAAAGCTACCAAAACTCATGAAACTTGGCATCATCAATAGCGCCTTCGGCCAAGCAGGCGTTGACACGAAAACAGGCTTGGAACACATCGCACGCATCGGGTTCGATTGCGTTGATATCTTTACGGAGGCGGAGGGACTTGATTCCGCAGAGGAGCAGCTGATCAAGGAAACCTGCACGGCGAACAACCTGCCGGTCGTCTCGCTGCCCCTGGTCGCGATTGGGCTGATCGATTTCAACGATCCCGTCCGCGCTTACCATGTCGGGCGGGCCAAAGCGTTCATCGACCTGACGGAGCGCTTGGGTGGAAAGAATGTCCTGCTGGTGCTGGGTGAGTATCTCTGGCAGAAGGAAGTCATTCCGCCGGAGGCGCAGTGGCAATGGGCCGTCGACTCCTGCCGCGAACTGGGGGACTACGCCGCCTCCAAGGGACTGGAAATCGCATTGGAACTGGAACCGTTCCGCTTGAGCCTGCTCAACAATGTTGATGCGATGGTTAAGTTTATCAAGGATTGTGACCATCCGGCTGTCCGGGCTAATATCGACATCAGCCACCTTGTCCTGGCGGACTGCGGTCCGAACGAGATTGAGAAGCTCAAGGGCATGGTGGCGCATGTGCACATCAGTGACTGTGACGGCAAGGTCCATGGCGACCTGCCACCAGGCCGCGGTATCGTCAAGTTTGGGCCGTACCTGCAGGCCATCAAGCAGATCGGATTTGACGGCGTGGTATCCATTGAGTTGGAGTACTCACCCGACCCGTCAAGGATCGTCGAGTGGGTCGAGGAAGCCTACACGGAAACAGCCAAACTCATGGACTTGGCGGATATCCGTTCACAATAAGAGGAGCCGAACAATGAGTGATGACTATGGTTTAGCCTCCGCAGAGGGGGCGGCTCGGATCGAAGCACCCGAGGTTGACTACAAGCCCCGCAAGCCAAAGGCCTACAATCCGCCGATCGGCCTGATTGGTGCCGGTGGTATCACCGGCTCACACCTCAATGCCTATCAGGCCTTGGGTCTCAATGTGGTGGCCATCGCCGACATCAATAAGGCAAACGCCGAAGCAAAGCGTGACGCGCATTATCCGGATGCAACCGTCTACACCGACCACAAGGAACTGCTGGCCCGCGACGATCTTGAAGTCGTCGATGTTGCCACGCATGTTGATGTGCGCCCCTCGCTGGTCCGTGAGACGTTGGAGAGCGGACGCCATGTCCTGAGCCAGAAGCCGTTTGTCCTCGATGTGGCGGAAGGGCGAGCGTTGGTCGAACTGGCCGAAGCAAAAGGCCTGAAGCTGGCGGTCAATCACAACGGGCGCTGGGCGCCCCACTTCAGCTATTTGCGGAATGCCATTGCCGACGGCCACATCGGTGACGTCACGTCCATCAATGTGGTGTGCCACTGGGACCACCTCTGGATCAAGGATACGCCATTTGAAAAGATGCGGCACATGCTGCTATATGACTTTGCCATCCACTGGTTCGATATCTGCACCTGCTTCATGCAGGGGGAAAAACCAAAGCGTGTCTTCGCCACGGCGCAACGCTTTGCCGGACAGTCCTACGAGCCGCCCTCCATTGCCTCGGTTGTCATGGAGTATGCCAATGCCCAGGCCTGTATGCAGTTCAATGCCCATGTCACGCTGGGACAGGAGGACACCACGACGGTGAACGGCACTGCAGGAACCCTCCGCAGTCGCGGACCGGGCCTGAACGACCAGCCCCGTATCGATCTATTTCTGGAGAAGGGGCAGGCGACGGCCGACCTCGAGGGGCACTGGTTTGAGGAAGGTTTCCAAGGCACCATGAGTGAGCTCCTCTGTGCGATTGAGGAGGACCGGACGCCGTACAACAGTGCTGCTTCCAACCTTCCTGCACTTGAGACCGCCTTTGCCGCCATCAAGAGCGCCGACACAGGCCAACCCGTCGTTCCCGGCGAGGTTCAGGTGCTGGAGCGTTATTAAGCTACCGGTGGAGCTTTTTGCGATGCCTGTTTGAATCAGGGTTCATTCCCCCCTCTGGCTGCGCATGCGGAAAGTCTGCCGATAGGTGCTGGGAGACTGGCCGGTATCCTTCCGGAAGAGGCGGGAGAAGTAGAGGGCGTCGTCGATGCCGATTCGGGATGCAATTTCGCCCACTGGCAGTGTAGTCTCGACAAGGAGACGTTTGGCTTCGCTGAGGCGAAGCTGAGTCAGGTAGGTTCCGGGAGGAACCTGGAACTTGTGTTTCCATTGCCGCCTCAGGGTTGGCAGGGACATGCCACACTTGCGGGCAATATTGCTCCAGTCGACGGGTTGTAGCAGGTTTTCCTGAATCCGGAGAGCAGTCGCCTGTAGGACTTGCTCACTATGAGTGGGTTCCGGCGGTTCGAGAGTCAGCAAGGTTTCCAGCAGGAAGGCCTGCAGTGTACGGTCCAGCCAGTCAGCCCGGCCATGCTGGTTGCGTCGCCCGAGTTGACGGTTAATCTCCGCCAGGCGCTGGGTCAGCCAGTCGGCGGAGTGAATGGACCAGACGGGGCGGCTGAGGTCCGCCATCCGCATTTGTTCGAATAAAGGAAAGGCTGAGGGATCGTAGATGAGGTAGAGTTCATCCCATGAACTATAGGGAGCGGTCGGGCCGTATTCGCAATAGACATCGGGGAACTCCATGAGGATGCAGGGTGCTTCGACCGGCCATCGTTCTCCGTTCAGAACATACTCACCGCCGCCTCGGAGGATGATGGAGAAGTTCAGGGTTTGGAAAGTGGCCTGCAAATAGTCGGTTTTTCCCCGGATGTAGCCGATCGACTGGATGGGAAGTTGGGAGGGGAATAAGCGCTGGTTGCTGGCCCAGTGTTTGATCAAATTGTCCATAAGAATGATTAAAGATTCTATCTTAAAGGCATATAATTCCTGTTATTATGAACGAATCCTACATATGAACACCAAAAAAGCACTCATTTTTCATGGCGGCTGGAGCGGGCACGAACCTGACAAGGTCGCACAAATTTTCAAAGCTGAGCTCGAGAAATCGGGCTTTACCGTCGATTGTTCGGACACCCTGAAGGTGCTTGACGATGGGGAATCCCTCAAGGCCTATGACCTCATTTTCCCCTGCTGGACGATGGATACCCTGAGTGAGGAGCAGACGAACAACCTGCTGGCAGCGGTCCACGGCGGGGTTGGACTGGGGGGGATTCATGGCGGAATGGGTGATGCTTTCCGGGGCAATACCAACTACGAGTGGATGGTCGGCGGCCATTTTGTGGGGCATCCCCACGTGGGTGACTACACCCTCAGCAAGACAGCGGTGGTCCACCCGATTACCGATGGCTTCCCCTGCACCTATGCGTATAATTCCGAGCAATATTACATGCTCGTCGACCCGGTGGTAGAGGTCCTGATGGAGACGCAGTACACCTACGAGGGTCGCACCTGTACCATGCCGGTGGTCTGGACCAAGCACTGGGGAGAGGGGCGTGTCTTCTATTCCTCGCTTGGACACCTGCCCGCCGAGTTCACGGACTTCCCGGAGGTCCTGCGCATGACGGTCGAGGGCCTGAAGTGGGCCGCTAATGAAATCTGAATCTTTTTGTAGCGAACAATGAATACTTTTTCATCAGCTGATCAAATCAAGGTAGGGGTCATTGGTTACGGTGGTGCCTTCAATATGGGCAAGGTGCACCTTGACGGGATGCACAAGGCAGGGATGACACCGGTTGCGGTAACGGAGCTGGATCCGGATCGACTCAAGGTCGCCAAGACGGACTTCCCCGGCATCCACACTTATCCTTCCCTCGATGAGATGCTGGAGCGGGATGATGTGAACCTGATCACCATCATTACGCCCCATAACACCCATGCTGCCCTGGCGGAGCAGTGTCTCAACGCCGGGCGCCATGTTGTCTGTGAGAAGCCGCTGGCCATCACCACCGGGGAGGTGGATTCGATGATTGCGACTGCCGAGCGCAATGGCGTCATGCTGTCCACCTACCACAACCGGCATTGGGACGGATGCATCGTGGAAGGCGTCAAGCGCATCCGGGAGGGAGGCGAAATCGGGGACATCATCGGCATCAATGCCCACATGACCAACTATGGCCAGCCTGGTGACTGGTGGCGCTCCAGCAAAAGCATCTCCGGCGGCATTCTCTACGATTGGGGCGTGCACCTGCTGGAATACTCCCTGCAGTTGATTGATTCCGAAGTCACCGAGGTCTCAGGGTTTGCCCACGAGGGGTTCTGGGCACCCAAGACCCGCTGGAAGGAGGATACCAACGAGGATGACGCCTTCGCCGTGGTTCGCTTTAAGAGCGGTCAGCGCTTGACCCTGCACTTTTCCCAGCTCGATGCCAAAGGCAGGGACGGTTTTCTGGAGATACAGGGCACCAAGGGCGTCTACACGATGGGTCCGAACGGCTTCACGATCCACACCGTTTCCGGGCGTGAACGGACCAGCCTTCAGATGCCCCATCCGGAAAGTGATTGGGATGCCTATTATATGAATGTTGCCGGCTTCATGACCGGGAAGGAATCCCTTGTCATCGATGGTGCCTGGTCCCGCCGACCCATTCACATTATCGACCTTGCCGTCCGCAGCGCCAAGGAGGGCAGGGCACTGCCGGCAAATGATTCTTATTCCGTTTAACGAGCTTTCTGGAAAGTTGCCTGCAGGGACCGGCGGCGGTAATCGCGTGGGGCGATGCCGTGATACTGCTTGAAGGCCTTGGAGAACCGGGCCGGATCCTCATAGCCGAGGCGGAAACCGATTTCCTGGATTTCCTCAAAAGTCTGCATAAGCAGTTGGGCCGCGCGCTGCATGCGCCGGTTGATGAGGTAGGCATGGGGGGCTGAATCATAGCGCTCCCGGAATAGGCGACGGAAGTTGCTGTAGGAGTATCCCGCCTTCCGGGCAAGCGAGGGGAAGTCATGGCTGTGCTCGGGATTGGCATCGATCGCCTCCTTGATGGCGTGGATGCGATCCCCCGGCTGACTGGGGCGCAGCTGCCCCCGGTGGACACGGTCCAGGACACGGTTCAGGAGGTGGACCTTCCTGAATAAATCGGTTCGGACATGGACGGCTTCAATGAGGTCTCCAAAGGCAGCCTCAACGAGTTCGGCATTTGTCAAAGAGACATGTCCTTCCGGGGCCAATGCTTCCAGCAAGGGCTTGTAGTAGGTGTCGGCATGGTCCCCGGTGAAGGAAACCCAGTTGTGTTCCCATCTGCCGGATGGGCCGGGTCCGTACTGGTAATTCGAGACGGCATCGGTCCAGAAAAACGTGGGGGTGGTCAGTTCCACCCGGCGGAACCCTTCCCGTTGGAAATAGAGGCTGCCGCCAGTCATCAGCTGGACCGCGTAGAAACTGGGGAAGCGCTGGTTCAGGTGGACAGTACACCCCGGGAATTTTGACCCATCCGTGAATATGAGCGTGGACTCCTGCATTAGTCAAAAAGAACAAGTATTTAATCAATGAGGCCATTCAAAAATGCTCCTTCATTGATTATTATAAGGCATATTGTCCCAATTTCGGTAAGCAAAAACCTTAATCATATTGTGAAACAACGCATTTACATCATTGGTGCGGGAGCCATTTCCCACCAACATGCGACTGCCCGCAAGGCCCTGCCGCGTGAGACGGAGCTCTATGTCGCGGATCCCAATCCGCAAGCACGCGAAAAGTTCCTTGAGTCGTTTCCCGACGCCATCCTCTTCGAGACATCCGACGCGATGCTGGCCCATGCGCCGGCCACCGAACACGACATTGTCGTGGTGGCCACACCGCCAAGATTCCATTGTCCGGAGACGCTCAAGGCCCTGCAAAGCGGGCGCAACGTTGTTTGCGAAAAGCCTTTTGCGATGAACCTGGAGGAGGCCCGGCAGATGGTGGAGACGGCTAAGGCGGCGGGCTTACATGTCTCCTGTTGTAGCAACCGGTTTCTTGGCTGGAGCGCGAACACAAAGATGAGGGAGTTGATCGAGGACGGTGCCATCGGCGAGCCGTATCTGGTCGACTTCCAGCACCGCAGTCCCTGCTCCCGCACGGGAGTCGAGTACCAGAACGGCAGTTGGTGGTTTCTCGACAACAGCATGAACGGGGGCGGTCCGCTATTTGACTGGGGGCCCTATGACCTCGCCGTCCTTTTGGACATTTTTCAGCCCGTCCAGGTCACTGTCGCCGATGCCGTTGTCCGGCACATTGATGTCCGGCATGGGATCCCGGATGATGTCGTCTTTGATATTGAGACCCACACCGCCGCGACCGTCCGCTTTGTGATGGAAGACGGGAAAGCGGTCACGATCCGTTACGAGCGGGGCTGCTGCCTCCACGGGGAGGCCTATGAGATCGAGGGGGTCTACGGCACCGGGGGCTACCTCGCATGGGACTGGATTCCCTTCGGGGATCAACTTCATGTGCGGCTAAAAAAAACCATGGGGCCCGACGAGGCGGATGAGACGGCCTATCCGGCAGTCGATTATCCGGAGGGGGATGGTTGGGCGGAAGCGCCCCTGCGCGAGTTTGACCGGTATCTCAGGGGCGATGCTTCAGCAAGGGTAATCGTGAACGAGAAGGCGCTCCAGTCCTTCCAGTTACTGGGTTCGATTTACGAAGTCTCCGAGACCGGGCAGCCGGTAACGCTTCAACTCACCTCTAACGGGAAATAATTTCTATGAAAAATCGTATTTACGCAATGGATACGCACTTCATGTGCGAAAACGAGGGCCCTTCCCTCGAAGAGCAGGTCGCCCTGGTCAAGTCGGTGGGGTATGACGACTATTACCTCACGGGTGCCGTCAACGACGTCGGGAAATTCGAGCGCTATCTGAAGGCCTCCCTTGATGCTGGATTGGGCTTTAATGCGGCCTTTGAGTGCTTTGATGTCAAGAAGACCCCGAAACCCGAGGACCTTGAGCATGTCGAGCAGGTCGTTTCCCAGTTGCCGGACTACGCCCGGTTGGAGATTGCCCTGGTCTGTGACGGCATGGGGAACAACGTGGGGGATGCCAGTCAGGACGACCGTGCACTGGCCTGGCTGGGGCCGATTTCCTGTATTCTGGAAAAGTATAATATCGAGGCCTCGCTCTACCCGCACTTCGCCTTTCTTCTGGAGACCCTGGAGGACGCAATCCGCCTCGCCCGCAAGGTTGATCACCCTAAAATGAAGGTGATGTTCACCAGCTACCACTGGTTTCGGGTGCGGAACTGCGAAGCCAGGGGGCAGCCTGATTATCCAGACCTGTTTACCGAGGCCGGTAACCTGCTCAATGCGGTCAACCTGTGCGGTTCGCGCGTTCTGGAGAAGGAAGAGGATGCGGTGGGTGGCATGAACCCCAGCATCGAGCCCATTGATGCGGGAACCAAGGACGTTCCAGGAATCCTCGCGGAGTTGGAACGGATCGGGTTTACCGGACCAATCGGAATCCAGGGCTACTCGGTGAATGACAGCCCGGAAAGCGCGCTGCGGCGATCTTTCAGCCAGTTGAAGCAACTCATAGATTGATCAATCAATCGCTTACGCCTAAAGCCGGATCTGTGCCTTGACCGAAGCCGGGGGCATGGCTGAGGCAAAGTCAAAGGCCTTTACGCTGTCCTCAAAGGCGAAGGTGTCGGTGATGAGCGGCTTGACGTCCAGTTGCCCGCTCCCCATGAGGGCAATGGCCCGCTGGAAGACATGGGCGTAGCGGAAGACGTGCTCGATGCGGACTTCCTTGACCTGGGCGGCCACGACGTCGAAGGGCACCGGATCCTGGGGCATTCCGACGAGGACAAGGCAACCGCCCGGTGCAACCGCTGCGAGGATGTCGGGAAAGACGACGGGATTCCCGCTGGATTCAAACACGCAATCAACTCCCCATCCGCCGGTTGTCTCGAGGACTGTTTCCCGCACCGATTCCTTGCGGACGTTAATGGGTGTGACGGAGCCCAGCTGTGCTGCCAGCTCCAGTTTTTCGGGAACCACATCGGTGACGAAAACATGGCTACAACCGGCGGCCCGGGTTGCGAGGGCGGTCAATAGTCCGATCGGGCCGGCACCGGTGACAAGGGCAACGTCGCCCGGACGGATGCGGGCCTTGGCCGCGGCATGCATGCCGACTGCCAGCGGTTCCACCATGGCGCCTTCCTCGAAGCTGACCGAATCGGGCAGCTTGTAGGTGAAGTCGGCCGGGTGGACCACCTCGGGTCGGAGGCAGCCATGGACGGGTGGAGTGGCCCAGAAACGGATCGACGGGTCAAGGTTGTACATCCCCTCATGGCTGGCCCGGCCAGGATCCTCCGGATAACCGGGCTCCATGCAGACGCGGTCTCCCGCCTTCAAGTGGGTGACGTCGGCCCCCGCCTCGATGACTTCACCGGCTGCCTCATGCCCAAGGATCATCGGCTCCCGGACGACAAACGGGCCGATAGCCCCGTGCTGGTAGTAATGGACATCACTGCCACAAATCCCGACCACGCGGATGGCGACCCGGACGTCCCGCGGACCAAGGGACTCCTCGATGGGGAAGTCCCGGATATTCAGGTTTTGCTTACTTTCAAGGACGAGAGCGTTCATGGTTTTTCAGGTGTTGAATTGAGTAAGAAATATCAAGTCGGATTAGAGCTTACTTCCTCTTCCCTTTTAGGCAATGGGTAATGAGCGTTGCGAGGCTTTTGATGTCCGCAGTCGGAAGGTCTGCCGGCGAGGCTGTTCCTTGGAACGATATCCTTCCCGCTACCGTTGCCCTTGACATGGGTCTGTGTGTCTATGTCAGGGCTTGACTTCGCTTTGAAAAAGTGGGATATTCCCACCATGAAGATCTGTCGTCTGGACAGCAAGAAGCGGTTGGTTCTACCAGAGGGTAAGCCGGGCGACTGGGTGGTAGTGGAGGAGGCCGAGGCGGGGACCTACATATTGAAGCGGATGGAAATTCCCCGAACGCGACGGAAGAGTGTTGCCGCAACCCGGAGGGCGGTAACGAAAGCACCCTTGAAGATGGGGATGGATTGGGAGGAATTAAGGAAGCTGACACGTGAGCCATGATTTTGCTCGACACAAACGTCGTCATTTACGCCTCTGACGCGAGCAGTCCCTTTTATGACTGGGCGCTGGAAGTGATCACTTCGGCAGTTTCCACCGATGGAGCCGGACTGAACACGGTGAGTCTGGCAGAATTATGCGTGGGTGCGAGTGACTCTACGAATATCATCCCAACCCTGCGCCAGTGGGGGATTGTACTGCTTGATGTGCCGGTGGTCGCTTCCGAGGAAGCGGCGCGTGCCTACCGGGAATACCGCACCCGGGCAGGCAAGACGACACCGGCGATGCCCCTGCCGGACTTCTTCATTGGTGCCCATGCCCAGGTGATGAACTGGGAGTTGGCGACGGCCGACAAGGGACGCTTCCGGACGTATTTTCCACAGTTGGGGCTACGCATGCCGCCCGGGATGGGCTAAACATTGGCACTTCAATCCCGGGACGATGCCTTAATGGGGACCCTCATGAATAATGTCCGCGCTTAGCCAAGATAGGTCATAAAGTTCTTCGAATGGACGAGATGTATCGGGGAATCCGGGTAGGCCTTAGACCAGGCCGCCGGTGGTTTGTAGGCTTTCTCCTTCCATTTGCATTCAAATCCTTCCATCTGCCCTTCTGTATCCACTTCAACGCGATCAATTTCCTGCTGGTCATAGGTTCGCCAGAAGTAGGCTTTCCGATCCATGGCCGTGTACTCGATCTTTCGTTTGCGCTCATTGACGACAAAGCTCTCCCAGAGGGCCCCGAGATCGGGCCGGAGCTTGAGGGGTTGAAACTGGTCGATGATCGCGTTGCGGATGCCACAATCGACAAAGTAATAACGCATCGACTTGGTGACTTCCTTGCGAAGGTTTCGGGAGAATCCACCCACGCGGAAAAGGACGAAGTTCTTCTCCAGCAGATCGAGGTAACGTTCCACCGTGGCTTTGTTGATTTGCAGGGCGTTGGCTAACTCGTTCAGGGAAAGTTCACTGCCGACTTGATGGGCTACGAGGGTTGTCAGATCCCTCAATTTGCGGGGATTCCTCAGCTGCTCAAAGGCAAGAATGTCCTGAAAAAGATAGTCCTCGACCAGTTGCCGCAAATAATCTCGACGTGCTGCAGGCGTGGAAATCGTCATCACTTCAGGATAACTCCCATAGAGAAGCAAATCCTCCAGGAGGCCATTCGGCGCGAGCGGACCTTTCCATTCAGCAAGCTCAGTAGCGGCTACCGGGTGCAAATGGGCAACTGTACGACGCCCGGTGAGAGGTTGACCCATGAGTTGGTCCAGCCGAAAAGAGGAGGATCCCGTCGCGATTACTTTTAATTCAGGCAGGGTGTCGACAATCAGCTTCAGGGCTTGTCCAACCCGCGGAACCGACTGGGCTTCATCGAGGAAAAACCCTTCATACCCTGCAAAAACTTGCCGGATACGTTCAGCTGAACGCGATTCCAGCAAATCAGCCATAGCCGCGTCTTCGCCATGCCCTTCCAGCCATCTGGACTTTGAACGCTGGATATGTTCCTTAACGAGTACCGTTTTACCGACCCTTCGTGCACCCAAAAGAAGCCAAACCCGTCCCGGCTTTACCGCCTTGCTAATCGTATTCAACAATAATCGGGGTATCATAGTAGCCGAATTTACGTAAATTTGGCTACTGAGCAAGCTGAATTTGCTTATGTCACCGATAATGACGGGTGCATTGTTTTAGTGCGGCGTTCCTGGCGGAAAGTGGGACCAGGGGGGGCGTTTTTGATGCGGAACCGCGGGTTTTCTTTTGCGCATTACTGGTAGCTGACTTGCAGGAGCAGCCGTCCCGACTTGGCGGGCAGGCGCCACTCCGTGGGAGAGATGCTTTCGAGGGCTTCGCCGGTCTGCCAGTCCTTTACGGCGCTGGCCGGCTGCTCAAGGTTGATGGTCAATCCGGCAAATCCCTGCCGTTCCTCAATGACATCAATTTCAATGGCCTTGCGGACGGGGATGTAGTGGAGCAGGGTGACGAGGGTCTCGCTTCCTTTCTTCCGGGGATAACAGCTCACGGAGACGGGGAGGCCGGAACCGATGGCTGGCCGTCCAAGCATGCGTTCCATGACGATCTGCCAGATCTGCCTGACAAACGCACTGCCGGATTTCCGGTATTCCTTGAAAATGGGATCACTGAATACGGTTACGGAACCATTCGTGGCCACGGCCGGGTATTCCGAGGCATCCGGGGCAGCGGGCGTCTGGAAGTGCGAGCTGAACTTGAAATCGGTACGCTTGAAGTAGGGCGGAACCCGATCGACAAGGACTTCCCAGTCATCGCTGAAGGCATACTGCATGCCCGCCTGGTAGATAACCCGGTCGCTGTCAGTCCACTCTTTCCCAATGGCGGGGCGTCCGCGCCAGTAGGTGGGGAATTCGGGCGTTGAGCCATTGACACAGCGACCCAGGGAAGCGAAGACATCCTCACAGGACTCGGTGAATCCGGAGGTGTGGGAGGCAATCAGCTTACCACCGTTCTTCAAGTAGGCTTCCAGCTTTTCCCTGAGCGTCTCGGTGACGATGACCGAATCGGGCAGGATGAGAAGTTTGTATGGCGAAAGATCGTCCGAGTCGTTGACAACGGTGCAATCGTAGTGGGTTTCCTCGCACATGAGGACAACCCCCTCAAGGGAGAGGTTGGATTCATCGAGTTGGATCGACATATGGCCCGGTTGCAGGATGGCCACCTCGGGCATGGGCTTGCTGTCGGCATAGAATGGCTCCGCTTCCTCAATTTGCTGGTAGACTTCGCCGATGAGCCGGTAGGAGGCCGGATCGAGAATGCCCCGGGGGAGCATCTGGTCCCCCACGGAGCAACCCCCGCCCATGGATTGGGCACGGAAACATTCATACTCAAGGGCCGGTACCGGTTTGATGCCGCCGAAGTCGCCCCACTGCTTCAGGAAGCGGCCGGTCATGCCCAGCCAGGGCTTGCCCATGGTGAAAATCTGACGCGCGACCCGCGGGAAATGCTGGTAACCCCAGAAACCGCTGGGAAGCGACTCCACTTCCAGTTGGCCCTGCAGGTTGGCCATCTGGGGCAGCCCGATACGGCTGTCGATGAAGGAATCGTTGTGCTGGTTGTAGAAGACTTCCGCCTTCGGCTGCATCCCGTGAATGATCCCGTTGAATTTTTCCATGAACCGCTTCTGCGTTTCCCACTCGATGCGGTAGTAGGCCTCGTGGTCGTCCGTCCAGATGTTGAGGTCCTGGCGTACCTTTCGGCAGGCCTCGCTCCATGTGCCCTCCAGATGATAGAAGAGAATGTCGACGAAGAATCCATCCACCTCATAATTTTCCAGCAACTCCCGGACGTGGGCTTCGAAGTAGTCTTGGTACTCCGGGTTGGTAAAGTCATTGAATTTCCAATACCCGGCCTGGTCGGTGACCCGGTCCGTGGCTTCCTTCCATTCCGCGAAGCTGCCGTTTTTCTTGAGCTGCCGCCATTCGGGGAAGCGCTGGGCAACATCCTCTTCCCAGACCACAGTGGTGTAAAGCGGGCAGCGGATGCCCCGCTTCTTGAGAGCTTCCAGTTGCTCGCCAAGGATATCGCGGCCATTGATGGCCGGGTGCTGCACGCCCGTCTTGGTCGGGTAGTAGCACTGGCCGTGGTGGCACTTGGCAAAGACGGTCACGCTGTTGACATGGGCCTCGACCAATCGGTCGGCGAAGGCCTCGGCGTCGAAGTCGGCGCAAACGTCCCCGATGAAGGGGGAAGTGTGGAAGTCCAGATGGATCTGGCGGTTACGGAATGAATTGTTTGTTGTCATGGTTTTTGGAAAAGGATCGTTAAGCTGAATTACTGCATCAGGGCCTCATAGGCCAGCTGATCTTCGTACAGCCGGTGGAAAACGGCATATTTCTTCCGGTGAAAATCGCTCAGCGACGCATCGGGCCCAATGATGCCTTCCGCGGCCGACATGGCTTCCATGGCCTCCTGAAGCGTGCCAAAAGTACCGGCTGCAGCCGCCCCGAGCATGGCCGAGCCGAGGAGGACGGCTTCCTGCTCCTTGGGTAGGACAATACGGCAACCACTGATGTCGGCATGTTGCTGGAGGAAGACAGGATTTTTGGTTCCTCCACCGCAGGCGACAATGGTGTCGATGGCATAGCCCTTTTCGTTGAGGGCCTCGATGATGTGCCGGGTCCCGTAGGCGATGGCCTGGATGGTGGCAAGGTAGAGCAGGGCCAGGTCGTCAAGGGAGGCGGAGAGCTTAAGCCCGCTGATCATGCCCACGAGGTGCGGATTGGCCCGCGGTGAGCGGTTGCCGTGGAAATAAGGGCAGACATGGAGGGCGGTGGTCAGCTCCGCCATGGGCTGGTCTCCGGCCAGCGCTTCAAGCCGGTCGTTGAGGATTTCGTAAATGGTGACGCCTTGTTCGTCTGCCAGCGCCTGAGCTTCGGCAGTTGCCCCGTGGTTGAAGACCACATGGTCAACGAGGGACCCCACTGCCGACTGGCCGCCCTCGGTGAGCCACATGCCCGGCACCATGGCCGAGTAGTAGGGCCCCCAGACGCCGTCGATGTAGCGGGCCTCCGGGGATACTGCCATGTGGCAGGCGGAGGTGCCGGTAATCAATGCAATGCGCTGGTCAAGGCTGCCGCCTTCCAAACCGGCGGATAACATCCCGACACCCCCCGCGTGGGCATCGATGATGGAGACAGATACGGCTGCTCCAAGCTCCAGGCCCAGTTTTTCTGCCGCCTTTTCCGACAACCCGGTACCAAGGGCCTCGCCCATGGGCCGGATGCGGGTGCCCAGGCGCTTGAACTGGTCGGCTGGCATGTCTTCCAGCCCGATTTGCTCAAAGTATGAATTGTCCCAGCGGCCCACCGAATCCGGCTCCACTGGATCTTCATGTCCAAGGTAGGTCATCTTGCAGACGGTCGAACAGAGGGAGCGGGTGGTGTCGCCAGTGGCCTTGAAGGTCAGGTAGTCGGGCAGGTCCATGAAGTGCGCTGCCTTCTCCCAGGTCTCCGGCATGTTCTTTTTCAGCCAGAGCAGTTTCGGGGTCTGCATTTCCGGACTGATGCGTCCACCGACGAACTTCAGTACCTCATGTCCAAGTCCGTTGATGAAATCCGCTTCGCCCTTGGCCCGGTGGTCCATCCACATGATGATGTCCTGCTCCGCTTCGCCATCCGGGCTCACGCTCACCGGCTGGAAGTCCGCGTCCAGCACCACCAGCGAACAAGTGGCGTCAAAGCCGATGCCCTTCACCGAAGCGGCATCAATGCCCGCTTCCGCAACCGATTCCCGGACCACCTGGGAGACGGCATTCCAGATCTCGGATGACGATTGCTGAACAAAATCCGTCTGGGGCGTCCAGCGGGAGATGGGGGCCGTGGCATGCGCCAGCATGCGGCCGTCCTCAGTGAAGACGCCGGCCCGGGCACTGCCAGTGCCAACATCGATACCAATATAGTGGGAGGGTACAGTCATGGGGAATCCTTGGAAAACGTAAACCATCCATTATGGCGATTTTGGGCAAAATTTGAATGCACAAAGATTGAATGGCATGGAGAATTGTGACCATTCTTGTTCAGGAGTAGGGGTGGGTGTTGAGTCGCCCGCATGCTGCTGGTTTATTCTTGTTCTTTAGCGAGGTATTCGCTGACTATTGATTCATGGCCACACACCGCGGTATTGCACTGTTGGGATTCACATTCCTGGGAGCACTGAACATGATGGGAGAAGATTTACACTGGCTGAAGAATGAACATCTTGAGGCGGCCTTTTCAGTTAATGATGGGTTGCGCCTGGCCGTACTTGGAAAACCGGGCGGGGAGAATATCCTGCGCAAGAGCAGCGAGCCGGTTCGCGGCCTCAAGACATGGGTCATGATGCCCTCGGATATCATCGGGATCCGGGATATGCTCTCGGAGGAAGCGGCCGAATTGACCTCCAGTGACGACTCGGCGATCCGGATGACAACTTCGGCCCCGAACAATTGGGGCCTGGTGCTGGAGTGGGTCGCAACGCTGGCGGCCTCCGGGGAGGAACTTCAGTTAATCCAGCGCGTCCACAATCATGGCGAGGATGTCCTCTACCTTGGCCTCTGGTCGATCGCCGCTTTTCCTGAGGGTACCTGCCTCAAGATTCCGTTTGATCGTGCGCCGTCCCTCGCGAAGGACCATCCAAACCAGATCGCTGTGTTTCCCTACACCGATCTGGGCGACAGCCGCATCCGCAATACGCGGGAGGAATTACAGGTGGATATCCGCAAGGGCGGCGAGACTGAATCCATCAAATTGGGGATAGTCCAGCCGCAGGGCCGCGTCCAGGCGGCACGGAACGGGCAGGTAATGCAGATGCGATCATCCTATCACCCAGATGCCCTCTATCCGGAAGGTGGCATGAACGCCACCGTCTACGCCGCACCCGCCAATGGGGAGCGACTCTTCGGTGAGGCGGAGGTAATGGGGCCCCTGCAGCTCCTTGAGCCCGGCGAAGCGATGGATCTGGTGCTGAGTATCTGGCTACAGTAATGGGTTAATCACTCAGGTCGACTTCCCAGTTGGTTGGGTGAGGAAAATCGAAGAGCTCCGCAGGGGGCTTATTCGTGTTCAAAAAGCACACCAAAGTACACATTTGCGATGGCAGGATACAAGAATGTGCCGATTAAAGATGCTAATGTGGGGGCATGACAGGAAAAGAAATCCTTCTGGACGCCCTGCGGGGCAAGTCTGTTGAACGCGTACCCTGGGTGCCCTTCGTCGGGGTGCACGGTGGTTCCTTCCTTGGGGTGAATGCCACGGAATTTTTGCAGAGCAGCGAGCATATCGTGAACGGCCTGAAGGCGGCCGCGGAGCGCTACAAGCCGGACGGATTGCCGGTGGCCTTTGACCTGCAACTGGAGGCGGAAGTGCTTGGCTGCGATCTGGCCTGGGCGGAGGAGACGCCTCCCTCGGTGGCGAGCCATCCCCTCGACGAGGACTATGCCATCGACGGCCTGCCGGCCTTTGGCACCGACAAGGGGCGCATCCCGCTGGTCATGGAAGCCGCCCGGGGTGCCCGGGAAGCGTTTGGTGACGAGATTGCCCTCTACGGTTTGCTGACCGGTCCGCTGACCCTTGCCCTGCACCTGCGCGGGGACGACGTCCTGCTGGACATGTTCGACGAGGAAGAAGACGTGACGCGGTTGATGGACTATTGTGCCGATGTGGCCATCGAGATGGTCGATGCCTACCTTGAGGCCGGAGTGGATGTCATCGCGGTGGTCGATCCGATGATCAGCCAGATCAGTCCGGAACATTTCAGCGAGTGGGTGGCCGGGCCCCTGAACAAGGTCTTTGATCATGTACGGGCAAAAGGAGCCCTTTCCTCGCTTTTTGTCTGCGGTAATGCCACCCGTAATCTCGAAGTGATGTGTGCCACCAATTGCGACAACGTGTCCATTGACGAGAATGTCGACCTTGCCCAGCTGGCGGACGTGGCCCGGGCAGCTGGCAAGTCGTTCGGGGGCAATCTCCAGTTGACGGTGGTGCTCCTGCTGGGAACGGAAAACGACGCCCGACGCAATGCAGTCCGCTGCCTTGATGCGGCAGGGGAGGGACCGGGCTACATAATGGCCCCCGGGTGCGACTTGCCCTACGCGGTCAAGAAGGAGAACCTCGAAGCCGTTGCCGGACTGGTCCATGATCCCTACCAGCTGGAAGTGGCCCGTAAGCTGCCGGAGAAGGTGGTTGCCGATGACTTTCATGATATCGAGATCCCCGAATATCCGAAGGAGACCTCGGTCATCCTTGACGTCGTCACCTTGGACTCTGCCGGGTGTGCCCCTTGTGCCTACATGCTCAGTGCGGCCCAGGAAGCAGCCGAGGAATCGGGCATGGCCACGGAGGTCCGGGAACACAAGATCACCGGCCGCGACGGCCTTGGCTACATGACCCGCCTCGGAGTCACCGCCATCCCCAGCCTGTGCATCGACGGCAAGGAGCACTTTGCCTCCATCATTCCGGAGCGCACGGCGATCATTGACCGGATTGCCTCTGCCGCGGACAGCAAGAATTGAGGGGACGACATGGGCAAGCTGCCAGTCATTCTGGTAACGGGTTTCCTTGGTAGCGGGAAGACGACCTTCCTGCGAAACCTCGCGGAATCCCATCCGGAGCTCAGCCTGCTCTTCCTCGTCAACGAGTTTGCCGATTCGGCCCTCGACGCGGAAGTCCTCGAGCAGACAGGCCTGCCCACCGAAAGTGTGGTCGGGGGCAGCCTGTTCTGCGAGTGCAAGGCCGGGGAATTCGTCAAGGTGATGCGGGGCCGCGTGCTGGAGCTGCATCGCGAGCGGCATCTGGACGCTGTCATCATCGAGACAAGCGGCATCGCCGACCCGGAAGCCATTGGGCAGTTAATGGGGGATCATGGACTCGGGGAATTGTATCAGGTCCAGCGGATTGTCACCATTGTCGCCCCCGGCCGGTTCCGCAAGTTGCTGCCCAACCTGCCGGTCATCCGGGCCCAGATCGTCAGCAGCGATATGATCGTCATTAACAAGACGGACCTTGCTGATGAAGCGCTGATCCGCGAAACGGAGTCCACCCTGCAGGACCTGAACCCGGATGCGGACATTGTCCGGGCCCATTATTGTGCGGTCCCGTTCTCCCTCGATAAGCGGGTGCGCCAGCTCCCGGAAGGGGCCTTGGCCACCTGTGATGCCAATCCCTTCTGCAACCGTGAGGTGAGGGTTCCTTCCGGGGTCTCCCTGGCTGCCCTTGAAGAGGCCTTGGACCAGCTTCCGCCCGAGATCCTCCGCATCAAGGGAATTGTCCAGGGTGAGGAGGGGCACTGGCTGGTAGAGCGGACGGTGGACTCCCTGAGCCTTGGTCCCGTAGCCAAAGCCGGTTGCTCATCCCGCCTGGTCTTGATCGCCCATGACGACCATGAGGAGTTGCTGGAGGAAGTTGCCGATCAATGGCAGGTTCCGGTGCTTGCCTGAATTAGAACTCCGCCTGCTCCCAGTTGGTCAATTCCTCATTGGCGCGGAGGAAGATGAATTCGGTCTCCGGGTGCATCTGGATGTTGCGGAAGCGGAAATGGAGCGGGCCGGTTCCGGATTCCGGTTTCCAGAGAAGGAGGACCTGGTTGAAGGCCTGCACGAGCTCGAGGTCGCTGAAGCTGGCCTTGCCCGAGGCGAGGGACTTCGTGCCCATGGATTCCCCGTTGAGGAAAAGTTCAACTGAGCCATCCGGTGCTTCCACATCGAGGAAGGTGAGGGATTCCGGATTGGGAATGCCACTGTCTTCCATGACGATGCGTCGTGCGCGGGGCGTATAGAGGCAGGTGAAGTAGGCCTGCTCGGTGGCTGGGTCGGTTTCCCAGATACCCTTTTCATTCTCGATGACTGTCCAGCCGCTCAAGCGGAACATGCTGCTGGGGGCCATGCGCTCGGCCGGGAGGGCGGTATTGGTAGCCAGCTCCTCGCGCTGTTCGGTAGTGGACACCGGTTGGGTGAGGATCTGGCGCGGGTAGCCTTGGCTGAACTCTATGGGTGCTGGAACCTTGTCGCCGGTCAGGGCATTGGTTTCGAGCGAACCACCGAGGTAGCGAAGGAAGACGGATTCAAAGCGCTTCAGCCGCGGATGGGTTTCCTCCGGTTTGCCGAACACATCGAGATAGACGTAGCCCTCGCCATGGCGCACCCGTCCGAGCATGACCTGCTCCTTTGGGGCCTCCGCGAAGAGGAAGCGGGAAGCACTGTGGGTTCGGATCGGTTCGGGCCGCTGGCCATGAATATGGTGCTCTTCCAACAGGGCCTTGGTGGGGGTCACGAGCAATGGCTCAAGTCCATCGGTGTGCTCCAGAGCGCAGGTCGCCACGGCATGGGACTCGGCATCGAAGCAGTAGGACATGCTGTCGATGCCGCAGAGGTCGACATTGGAAATGCCGGATAGGACGGGATCCTCCTTGGCCCGGACGGCCTGGTAGCGGGTTGCCTTGACGCAACTGAGTTGGACTCCAAGCCGCTCGGAAACATCCGCCAGAGCCGCGCCGTCGCGCAGGCGGATCCAGGCGGAACCTCCCAGCTTGGCTGTATTGAGGGCGGAAATGAGGTCCTCCCGGTTGTCGGCCTCGGCGACTCTTCCGATGGCATGAGCGAATGATTTTTCTCCCAGCAGGTAAGTGAGCATGGCCGTAAACAGCTTGCGGGCCTCGGGGATGGTGGAGGCCTTGTCCGTGAAGCGGAACTGGCTGGCGAGGAGTCTCCCGTTGCCCAGTTTGACTTCACCGAGGGCCGTCCATTCAGGCAGCTTGAGCCCGAAGCCGCCCTCGCCGGCATCGACCAGAGGCTGTAGCAAGGAGGATTCCCCCTTCTGGTAGGCACGGTGGACGACATGGGCGTCCGTGTCCATGGAGGCAAACGGCTCCTCGCCCCAGAAGTGGAAGTCGTCCTGCTTGAAATCAGCCAGTACCGGGTGTCCATATCCCCGGATGAAACCATGCAACTGGGGCTTGCTTTCCAGTACGACGCCGGGGAAGAGGCTGTAGGATTGCTCGAGGAGGAGGACCTGGCCGCCCTTCCTCAGGTAGTCCTCGATCCACTGGTTCTGTTGTGAGCCGGGAACGACCGTGTTGCGTTCCATGAGGAGGAGGTGTGGGTCACTCTCAATCGGGCCCTCCAGGGCGTCCTGCTGCTCGAATTCGAGCCCCAGTTCCTGTAGCCATTTCTCCGCTACGCCGCTACCAATCAGCCGGATGGGACCGGATTGTCCGGAAAGCCTGGCCGGCTTTTCGGGGTAGATGGACCAGTCGCGCTCAAGCAGGTCGAGCGGCGCGGTCTTTCCGTCCGGGGTGAAGGTGACACAGAAACGTGCGCATGCAAGGTCCTCGCTGCCGGAAAGGACAAAGGATACCGGATGCTCGACAACGCGACCCCGGCCGATGGAGAGATTGTGCGTCTCCACGTGAAGGACTTTGCCCTCGCTTTCCAGACGGATGACGAGGGAGCCCTGCTGGTCCGATGTTGTATCATTGACGAGGTAGAGGGTCCGCTGGACTTCCTGGCCGATGAAATAGCTTTTGCGGTGGGAAAGGTCGATCAGGGCGAAGGGACGAAAGGCCTTGGCCTGGATGGCATTGGTCTTGCCAAAGGGGGTATAGCGGTCGCCATCTTCCTTCCAAAAGGCATATTCCGCGGTATGGGGCTGGATGAACTGCGGCTTCACGCCGGGCGTGGTCCAGTCCGCATAGTCGAGGGTGACCTTTTCCGTCTCCATGCGCAGGTTGCAGAGACAGGAAATGTTCCATGGCCCGAAGGCGGCGGTTCCCTGGGTCCGGCCGGCCTCGACGATCCAAAGGGTCTCCCATGCTGCGGCCTCGACTACTTTCTGATAGTCCGCCCAGAGGAGGTCGCCCTCGCCGGTATGGAAATTGGTGTTCGGTCCCATGTAGTGGTAGGCCGACATTTCACCGGCATGAAGGGGGCGTTGCTTGTCCCACCAGCCGTAACCGCCGCACTCCTTGCCGTAGTGGCGGCTCATGATGGCCTGCTCGCTTTCGTTCCAGAGGGAGCTGTCCCCCTCGTGATAGGCTTCGCGGGTCGGGTCGAGTTCGCGGAACAGTTGGTAGAGCTTTGGCAGTTCCTCCTTGGTCTTGGAACTCGTGTCCTGGTTCCAGCGCATCTCGTTCTCCACGCTCCAGAGGAGGAGGGAAGGGTGGTTCTTGTCCCGCCGGATATAGCGGGTGATATGTTCACGGGCTGCTTCCCAGAACGCTGCCTCGTCGGCCGCCTGCTCGCCGCCGGAACCATGGATCCCCGTTTCCCCGGTGATGAAGATCCCCTCCTCGTCGGCCAGATCCATGATGAGCTCCGGATGCGGGTGCGTATGAAGCCGGGAATGGTTCATGTTCTCCCGTTTCATCATGGCAAACCAGCAGCGGTTCCAGGCCTCGGTGTGGTGGAGCTGGTTCACCTTGTGGCCCCAGTCCGAGAAAAAGTGGATCGGATAACCATTGAGGATGAAGTCCGGACCCTCAATCCAGACCTCCCGGAACCCAAAGCGCTCGGCGACCTGATCACGGGTCGTCTCCCCCTCAACAAGGCGGCTGCAAAGCCAGTAAAGATTCGGGGCTTCCGGTTGCCAGAGCTTGGCCTCCTGCCAGGGGACGGTCAGTTCGATGGTGCGCGTTTCCCCGGCCGCAATGGCGACGGTGTGTATTGGGAGTTCGAGGACAGGCGTTTTGCCAAAGGGCTCGTCGCCCCTGGCCCATTCTGCCACGGTCAGTTGCAGGTTCACCGTACGCTCCTCAGTCGAGGCGTTATGGATTTCCGAAATAACCGTGAGGGTCTGCTTCCGCACGGAGGTCCGAATCGTTGTGTCCACGATATGGACATCGGACCGCTCAAAGAGCCAGACATCCTGCCAGATGCCGCGCATGTGGGAGGTCATCATGTTGCCGGAGGGCGCGAGGGTCTTCTTGGTGTCCTCCGGCAGGCGTTCGTAATCCCGGACCAGGACAGCGAGTTCATGGTTACCGCCGGTCAGGTAGTCCGTGACGTCGATCTCGTTGGGCAGGAAGGCATCGTTGTTGATGGAGACCTGTTGCCCGTCGATCCAGATTTCACTGCGCCCGGCCACCGCATCTAAGCGCAGGAAGCGGCGTTTTCCGGGTTCAAGGGGCGCTACCCGGACCGTGCGCCGGGCCCAACCGGAGTTGGCGGCAAGCCACTCGACCGGATATTCGTGATTGTCAAAAAGGAACTCATGCTCGCCATCGCAGAACGGGGAAGGATCCTCCGTCAGGTGCTCTGTATAGTAGGTCTCCCCCTTCTTCCGGACCCCGGCCAGGGACTTGTCGACAATCGACGGGACCAGATAGCGGGATTCCGCCCAGCCTTCGTTGGGAACAGAGCCTTCCTTGTCTGCGGATCCGGCCGGGACATAGTCCCACCAGCCGTTCAGGCACTGCATCGTGTCACGGAATTTCATGACTGAATTTTCGCATGTGGCGGACTTGTTTTTGTATGGCAAATCTGAGCATTTTTTGTATTAAACGCACATTATGGGGTATTTTGACGGAATTACTTTCGATATCAGCGGCCATGAACCACGCTATCATTATGAGATCGATACGGTGTACACCTATTACGCGATCAACTTCATCCGGGAGGGAACCTTCGTATTTGGTGCAGGAGAAGAGGAGCCGCAACCGGTCCACAACTTGCCCTACGTCCTGATTACCGCCCCGGGGAGGCGATTCCGCTATTGGCCCGGGGAAAGTGGCAATTGGGACCATGCCTATGTGACCTTCTCCGGGCCCAGGGTCGAGGATTGGATTGAGCAAGGGCTGCTCCCGGGTATCGGGGACTCCCGGTATCTGCTGCAGCCGGTGAACAACGAACCGGCATTCACAGCAGCCTTTCAGCAGATCCTCCAGGCAACCCATGCTTCGCCTGTACAATACGAGCGGGCGGTGCATTTGCTGGAAGGCTTGCTGCTTCTTGTCATGGAGGATGCCAATCCGGAAGAGCCCACCGAACGCGTCCCCATGATGCATCGGCAGATAGCGGCCATCAATACGGATCCGGAAAAGCCATGGGACCTGGAGCACCTTGGTCAGCAGGCCGGCTACTCAAAGGCCCATTACCGGCGCTTGTTTGCCAAGCTGACGGGCGCTTCACCCATTCGCTACATCCGGGAGCGGCGCATGCAGAAGGCCGCCCATCTCCTGCGCACCACGCGCACCCCCATCAAGGCCATTGCCGCCGCCTGTGGCTATGAGGACCTGTTTCACTTTACCAAGCAATTCAAGCAGGTCCACTGCCGGCCACCGGGGCAGTTCCGGAAGGAGGTTACAACATCCACTCTCTAATACCGTGAAGCAGCCCTCGGGGTTGCTAGTCCTTGAACAGGGGGGATGGTGGCCAGGATGGATTCATCCTGTAATCAGGTAAGGAATCCGATTAGACTGGTTGACGATACTCGTGGCTAGCTGGTTAAGAAACGCTGGTTTACCCGTTGATACCATTCCAGATCCCTGTGCCAGTTTTCCCAGTAGGGGTGGGCGTAATTCCAAGGAGTCGTCCCCCAAAGCTTGTACGCGGAAGCACGCATCATTCCTTCCTCACACCAATCCCTGAGCCAATCCCATTGCAGGTCCGGATGATCCATGTGCCACCAAGGACCCCACGCTTCTGTCGTGACCAGAGGAACCGAAATTTCCTCTGCCCAGGAAACCCCGAACTTCAGCTTGGACTCCCTCTCCATCCGAAGCATGGGTCCAACTGATTTTAATGTCTTGTGAACCCGATCCTGATAGTCCGCATACGCTCTCTGCGGATCACGGTCTTTGGGCAGGGCTGGAAAGCCCGTTCGATTGTCGAATTTCTTCCCGTGAATCCAGAAGTGAAGCTCAAGGACGTCGTAGCCAAGATTACCCAGTGCTCGTATGTCCTCCACGAAATTGGTAAAGGAATAGGTAAACCGAAGTTCAGGATACCTGTATTGAAAGTGTTCCAGTCCCTCCGCCATGTAGCCTTTCAGGATGGACTTTTGCTTCTCGCTGAATTGGTCCCGGTCGACTTTCAGGCCTGCTTCCACCATGGCCGTTGTGGGATCATTGCTGCTTTCCTTCACGACCCAGTTGGACGCCTCCTTGAAGCTCTCCTTGATCGGGCTGAAGTGAGGAAATTCCTGATCCAGATCAACATAGGCTATGATATCGGATAGATTCGCATCTTTGACCAGATCGAGGGTCTTGTCCCAGACATGATGCCTGAGATCAAGGGCCTCTCGGTTGTCGGACTCCAGCGCCGGAGGGTATTCAACACAGCCGAACCCCCAGGTTGCCAGAATCACAAAGATTCCCTTTTGTTTGCAGATGGTCAGGAGCTCTATCAGTTCCCGGTCTACCCGGTGCTTGAAGTCGGCTGGAGACTGCCCCCAGTTCGCGTGCGGGTTCGCGGCGATTGTGATTTCTTCTCCATCCTTCTGCCTCCCGATGATCCATGGGAAGCACTCGATTCGGATACAATTGAAGCCCCGTTCAAGGAGCTCATCCGTACATTTGTCGAAATCTTCAAATGAGCCACCCGGGTGATGGCAGTGGAGCCATGAGAAGCACCACATTGCAATATTGAGCCTGTGAGGATGGAGGCTGTTCCTGACGTCTGGGAGTAACTGCATAGAATTCCAGTGATAGGAATTACAGTTGAACAGGCCTGCAGGCTAAGGGAATTCCGTCTTAGAACAACTGTTGCATTAGCATGGGTATTCTACTGCTTCACCACCGTTGAACCGGGTGCCCAGAAACCCTTGATCACGGTTCTTGCGTGGTGCTTGCCAGGACCGTATTCGAAGCGTGCCAGATTCGATAATACCGAATTAATAGCGATTGCTCCCGCCCGCGCCTGGTTGGTTCGGATACCTGACCAGTCGAAGGTCTCCTCTGTCACATTGTAGCTGGCCAATCCGATATCCTTGGGAACCTCGTAGTTGGCAGACTTGAGCCAGTCAAACGCTTCCTTCCAGAACGTTACGATACAGTCCGGCTGATAGGTTTTGACCCAGTTGATGAAGCGCTCGGGACGGCCATCATGCTCAAGATCCTTTTCCTCAAAGACGGGGACACGGTTGTCTTCAGGAACAAGGGTGTTGTGATAAACGAAACGGGCATGGACTTTCCTCTCGGATGCCCAGTCCAGATGGTCACTGATCGCAAGACCGATTTTCCTGTAGCCGAATTCAATGAGCTTTTCCAGCAGCAGCTCTGTATTGGCATAGAAATCCACATCGACTTTTGTGAACTTATCGGTCTCGGGCCTTCCGGAAAGGATGGTCATTGCGAAGTGGTCCCAATTGATGCCGTAGGTATCAAGACCATGCCGTGGCGTGGGGAAAATCAGCCCTTGGATTCCCCGGTGAATGAGGATATTTTCCATTCTGCTTCCCTTCATCCCGGGTTCCATGATCCAGATTGGCTCAATGCGAATGCCCAGATTCTTCGCCTGATCGAGAGCGCCCCGAT
>JBFOLZ010000036.1:0-3657 GCA_040830445.1 Puniceicoccaceae bacterium | reverse complement strand
TGTTCGACGACCAGAATCTGCCAGGAGTCTTCATCGAGGTAGAAGGTGCGGCGGGCATAGATGTGCCGGGTCCCGTCCTTGAGGGTGGCCTCGACGACCCAGACGCGATGGCGCTCGTAGCGGGGCAGATCCTGGTTGATGTGCAGGGGATTGAGGATGTCACTGACCTTGATGCTGTCGCTGTGCAGCTTGTAGCTGTTGTACGGCACGAGCACTTCGCGCTTCCCGAGCAGCTTCCAGTCATAGCGGTCGAGCGCGCCGTTGAACATGTCGAACTGGTCGCTGGTCCGCATGCCGTCCGAAGCGGTGCCCGGATTGTCATAGGCCACATTGGGAGCGCGACGGACGCGCCGCTGGCCGGTGTTGTAGGTCCATGCCCGGCGGGGTTCCTTGATCTGGTCGAGGGTTTCATGGACCAGGAGGATGGAGCCGGCCAGGCGGGCCGGGGCAACGACCGTTTGCAGGAGATAGAGAAGGATGTTCTCTTCCTCCGCATTGGAGGCTGCATCCCCGTAGTTGAAGAGGAACTTGTCCGAGAATTCCACCAGGGTGTAATTGCCGCGGCGGTTGGGAGCGGCCTGGGTAATGGTCCGGCTGGCCCCTACGCCACGGTAACGCATGAGGTGGTTCCACATCACTTCTTCTGCCCGTTGCGGGATCGGGAACGGTGCACCGATACGGGCCCCGGCTACACCGGCACCCTCGCCGGTGAGATGCGCGTTGATGGCATTGCTCTTGGTGGCGTCGTAGACTTCCTGTGGATAGGACGTACTGCGGCGGGTCGGATAGACCTTCATCTTGTAGGTATCCGGATAGGTCTGTAGGAGGGCCTTGTGGCCATCGGTCAGGTATGCGGCGTACTCGCCCATATTCTGGGCGGTGACGACGGCAACCGGCTGGTCCCCGGCAAACGGGTCCGGATGATGCATGCCAACGGAGTATCCGGCAGGCGGGGCGGTGATGCCACCATCCCATGCCGGGATGACACCGTCTTCGCTGCCAGCTTTTTCAGCTCCCATGGGCGTCAGGGTGTCGCCCAGTTGCTCGGCTTCCTCGGAGGTGACCGCGGCCATCACTTGGCTGCCGGTAAACCCGAGAAGCGTCAGGGTAAGGAGAATGGAAGTAGTTTTGTTTTTCATCTTTAAAATTCCTTTTCGAACGAGGATTAGAAGGAGTACTTGACCGTCACCGAGACGAAGTCGCGGTCGTGGATGAGGTTGTAGCGGCCAGCCCCGAAGTAATTCGTGTAGCTGATATTGGCCGCCCAGCTGTTCTGGTAGGTGGCCTGCAATGCCAGGGTGAGCGACTTCCGCCCTTCCACGAAGTTGACGATTGGCGACGGGGTTGTGCCGCTCACATCATGGGCGAACTGGATGATGGGCGAAAGGTTGGTGCTCATGAAGGCATTCAGGTAGTCCAGCTTGGCCACTGCCCGGTAGCCCCAGGACGTGCTGTCCGCAAAGGCACTGGCCGGTTCGGTATCTGGCTGGAGTCCATCGTCCGTGGCATCCGGGTTGCCCCCGACATAGGTGCCTGGTGCGTCAAAGCGCAGGTCGTCCTTGCCCGGCAGGCCGGGCACGTAGGTCATGCCGCCTTCAATCAGGAAGACCGCCTGGTCGGCTCCCAGCATGGGACCGAAGACCTTGGTGGCGGTGGCTTGGGCCTGCCACACTTCCTCTTCCCTCCAGCCCTTTACGTAGGTTCCGAGCTGGCCAAGGAAGTCGCCGATTTGGTTGACATCACCGAATCCCGGATTGACTGCCGAGAGGGCGGCGAAGAGCAGTTCCACGTCGTCAATCTGCAAAGGCTGGTCCCACTTGTAGGAGACTTCCCCCTGCAGGGAAATACCTGTCGTTCCGACATCAGTATTGAAGCTGAAGCCGACCAGCTGGATGTCCTCCGGATACTCCACCAGGTAGCGTCCGGTGGCGGCGGATTGGAGCAGTCCCAAGCGCCCTGCACCACTGGCCACATCCTGGGCGGCCGGATAAAAAGGTGCGTATGGGGCAAGTGATGCGGGGAGCCCTTCAACCGGAACACCCAGCAAGGCTGCTCCGACAAGGTTTGGAAGCACCACAGGAATTACCTCTGGGGAAATACCAAAGGCAATCATCGCGGGGGCTATATTTGCTTCCGCAAGGGCACCTGCGGTTTGCTGGACATAGGTGGTGCTGATGGGATCGGTCGGGGTCATCGCACTGAGCACCGGCAGGCGACTGTGTGTATTGAGGAAAAAGATACCGAATTCGGTTCCGCCAAGTTCCGGGGCATAGATGCGGGCGGCAATGCCAAACTGACCGGAATCGGAGGGCTTGTTGGTCGGCCCGCGCGGGATGGCACCCAGTGGGGTGTCGTCACCCAGGCCACCGAAGCCAAGGTAGACGCTTTGACCGCCCCGACCGACGAAGTCGTTGGTGCTGAAGTAGGTGCCCGGCGGGTCGATGATAATCTCTTTCCACTTAAACTGGTAGAAGGCCTCGAGGGTGACGTTCTCGGTCACCGCGAGGGAACCACTGGCCATCCACACAGGCAGGAGGGCATCCCGGAGTTCCGAGCCCGGTAGCCGCAACTTGGATACATCAACAGGATTGATGGCGTTAATGCCGTTCTGGATGAAGGTGCTTTCACCCCAGTTGAGGACCTGGCGGCCGATACGGAAGTTTAACGGCATGTCTCCCATTTCCAGATTGGTCCAGAAGTAGGCATCGAGCATGTCGAAGCGACTGCCGACACGGTCAAGAGCGTCGGGGGTGAGGGGCGTCCGTTCGCGGTCTTTCTCCTCATTGATGTAATCGTAGAAAGCGTTAGCCCGGAAAAAGGCCCCGCTGTTCTTGTAGCGGAATTCCAAATCCGCGCTCAGGAGAACCGGCGCGGAATACCAGCCCTTCTTGTAGTTGAGGTTGCCGTCATCGGCATTCACGGAATACTGCGGGCCGCCTTCATCCGGGGTGGGAATGTTGCCGGATGCAGCTTGTTCCGGATTGCGTTTAATCCAATTGTCGAGGCCGATCAATTGGTCCGAGGGGCCACTGAGCCGGTAGGATCCGCCGACGGAGATGGTCACGTCCAGATTCCCTTCCAGGTCCCCGTTGGAGAAGTCGAGGGCCAGCGCCACGGGAGCGGCAGACAGGAATGCGAGCAACAGGGTCCATAACGACCCTGATTTAACAGGAGTAGTCATTTGCATTTTGGTGTCCTTTTACTAGGTTTTGGGTGCGGCCACTTGGGAGTGTGAAGCTTTCGTGGCAACGTGCCCCTAGCAAGATGGAATAAGGTGCAACTGTCAATTCCGGAGAGTAATTCGGTAATTCGTGCAATTTACCTCGAAAACCGAAGAAATGGCCCTCTGGACGAGGCGGGACGGGACTGCCTCAATCCGGCAGTTGCCAGATAGTGCCAAGGATGCCGGGTTTGATGCGCAAGGGGTCTGGTGGGACCATGCGGGGATTGGCTCCTGGCTCGACGTTTGGCTGGTAGTAGACGGTGAGGATGCGGCCGGGTTCAAGCTCGATGGAAACAGTATACCCGAGGTCCTTGTTGGGGGCATCATCACGAAGGATAAATTCATCTTCCTTCCTCCAGGTGATACCGTCCTCGCTGATGGCGGCCCGCTGCCCGAAGGGCGGCCGGCGGTGTCCGTAGGAGCAGAGGATGCGG
>JBFOLZ010000035.1:0-7270 GCA_040830445.1 Puniceicoccaceae bacterium | reverse complement strand
GTCCAGGATGCGGAGACCGGCATAGTCGCCTTGCCGGATAGTCTCCAGCGCCTCGAGGCTCTGTGGGTCATTTGAACCGTCATTGACAATGACGACCTCAAAGCGTGCCCCAGCGCTGGCGTAAATGGAATCGATGCACTCCTGTACATACTTCCCAAGATTGTAGTAAGGAACCACTACACTGATTAACGGATCATCCTGAAGCGGTGTGACCGGTTTACTCTCCCGAAGAGCCCGGTTGACGAAGGGATAAGCCTCCTTGGGTTGATAGGCCTCGACGACCTCCTTAAAATGCTGCAGCCGGGCCGGCAGGACAGAGGAAAGGGAACAGAGGGACTCAATCCGCTCCGCTGCCGCGTGTCCCATGGACTCGCGCTCGGGACCTTTCATGGCCAGCGCTTTGAGGAGGGTCTTTTCCAGCGAACCTTGTTCATGATGGGAAAAGGTCAACCCGCAGGTACCATCCGGACCAACCATTTCGGCCTGGCCTCCCTGCTCGGAAGCCACTACCACCTTCCCAAGGGACATGGCCTCGATGCAGGTGTTGGGAAAGTTTTCCCACAGGCTGGGAATAACAATGGCTGCAGCCTGGGACATCTTCTGGACACAGTCCGCGTGTGGCAATGCCCCGGTAAAGACCAGGTTCCCGGTTTCGATCCGGTGGGCGTACTTCTTTTTCAGAAAGGTCGTCAGGCTGCCACCCTTGAGCGGTGTATGCACATCGCCACCGACCATCTCCAGGGTAAAGACGGCACCGCCGAGCCAGAGATTTTCACATGCCGCCAGCAGGGGCTCGACCCCCTTGCGCAACTCGATGCGGCCCGGGCAGACAAGCAGATCCCGCTGGCCGGGGCCAACCTCCGTCGCCTGCTGGAGCTCCGGCCAGGGATAGGGAATGGTCGTTACCTTGGGAAGGTCACCTTCCACAAAATCCTGGATTTCCCGGGGGATGAAGTGGCTCGGGCTGAGCAGCGCGTCGGCCATCCAGATGGCCGCCCGTTCCATTCTGCCGATCCAGTAATCCGGCAGCTTGTAGCGGGGATACTGGTTGAACTGCTGGACCGCAAAATCGGGGGTATGCAAATGAACGACCACCGGGGTCTCCCTCAGGAAGGATTCATCGGTGAGCTTTTTCTGCAGTAGGAAATATCCCAAGGCTGCATAGTCCTGGCATTCGATTATGTCCGGTGGACCTTCCTCCTTCAACAGGCGCTCAATCTCCCAGACATACTGGTAGCTTAAGGCCGCGAAGTAACACATGTTGTTGAAGGGCCAGCCTGGATGTTCATCCGGCTCGATATCCGCAATCGGATGACGGGAGGCCTCATAGCGGTGGACAAACTCCACCAGCCGGTAGCCTTCGGATACCTCTTTCACCCCGGCCTTCTCACCGCGCGAAATCACCGTCAGGGTGTGCCCTTCCCTCCCGGCAGCCCGGGCAAAGTTATCCACGTAGCGGGCAATACCTCCCGCCCAGTGATGGGGCGTCTCGGATGTCAGTATCCAGATTTTCATGACGGAGACTCCCCCTCTTCATCCTGCTTCTGCAGAGCCTCCCCGAGACGGTTCTTTTCCAGCCAGACAGCGTGTTTTTCCTCCTCGGATTGCTGGATTTTTCTTTCCGTCTCCACCGTACGCTCCCACCATTTGCGGGCTTCCTTTTCCAGGTTGGTGATCCGGCGGCGGCTCCATTGCTCGTACTCGTCAAAGGGGCTGTTGGCGGAGGGCTTGATCCATTTTTGCGAGGAGCCATTGGCGTTGAGCAGGCAGAACAACTCGGCCCCATAGCGCTGGAAGAGTTCCGGGTGTTCATTGGCAATCAGGTCCTGCAGGTACAGGTGCTGCTCGCGGGGACTTCCCTGCCACATGGAATTCTCCCGGATGCGGTACAGGCTCAGGGGTTCCGTCAGGGCAACGCCGCCACACCCGTTCTTGACCAGGTTTATCCACAATTCGAAGTCCTCAAAGTTATAGGCCATCATGGGCTTTGACGGTCCGTAGGTGAGATAGCTCTTCCTGTAGAGGATACTGATGGGACAGGTCATGTTGTGGCCCAAAAGGTAGGGGAACTCGAAGTTCCAGCAGGGATAGATATCATGGCTGGCCTCCATGTAGCGCTCCCATGAATACACGATGTGGGCATTGTCGTAGCGGCGAAGCACATCCACGCACTTTTTGATGAAGGAAGGCTCGATCTGGTCGTCCGCATCGAGGAGCAGGAGGAATTCACCGGTGGCCAGCTCAGCACCCTTGTTCCGAGCTGCGGCCAGTCCCCTGTTCTTTTGCCGGTGGATGCGAAGGCCCGGAATTTCCCGGCCAGCCAATCTATCCAAATTCTCCCGGCTGGAGTCGTCATTGCTCCCGTCGTCGACCACAATGATTTCCTTGTCCGGCCACTCGGCCTTGACAGCTGAGTCGACCGCGGCCTCCAGGTATTGGCCCAGATTGTAGTGGGGAATAATTATGGAGACCCGGTTGCTCTCCTCGGGTGAATCCTGCCAGCCCGCTTTGGCCTGAGAATCCCGGAGGTGCCGGTTGACAAAGGGAAAGCGGTTCTTTTCCGGGGCGCTCCGGAGGGATTCGAAATGGGCCAACCGGGCGGGAAGCACCACGTCGGGAGAGCACCATCCGGCGATACGCTTCACGGCCTGTTCACCCATGGCGGCAAGCTGCCCGGGATCGAGGTCGAGGGCCTTCCTGAAGGCAATTTCAAATCCGTCCTCCTCTTCCCATGAGAAGACAAACCCACAACGTTCATCATCCCCGATCATCTCCGCCTGGCCGCCATCGGTGGATCCGACAACCACCTTGCCGAGCGACATGGCCTCAATGCAGGTGTTGGGCCAGTTCTCCCATGTGCTTGGGATGACCGTGAAGGCGGCGCTGCGGATCTCCCGCATCAGCTCCGCATGGTCCATCTGGCCATGGATGATCAGCCTACCCGCTTCAATCCATCGCTGGTATTTTCGCTGCAGCCACTCCCCGACAGTGCAGTCCCTCGGGTAGTACCGGGTATCCGAACCGATGAGGTGCAACTGGAAATCCATCCCCTCTTCCCAGAGACAGTCACATTCCTGCAGAAGTTTCAGGGTGCCCTTCCGGACCTCCATGCGACCAAAGTAAACCACCTTGCCGGGTATGGTTTCAGGGATTTTAACAACTTTACCCGGTTCCGTCCATGGGAGGGGAAAATGGGAAACCTTGATGCTGCCTCCAAACATCTCCTCAAGCTGCCGGGTCAGGTAGCCGCTGGGACAAATAACCGAGTCGGCCGCATGCAGGCAGGCCATCTCAAGGCGACCGGTCCAGTAGTGGGGAAATTGATACCGCGGTTCCTCGTTGCAGGCGCGGATGAGAAAGTCGGGGGAGTGGGCGTTGACGACCACCGGAATCTCGCGCAAGGGTCCGTCAGTGGTCAGCTTCCGTTGGAGGAGATAGTAGGGCAAGGCACAGTACTCCTGGGACTCGATGACATCCGGGTCACCTTGCTCCGCAATGTGTTGCATGACGGTCTCCGCCATCTGGTAACTGAAGGCGCCCCAGTAATCGAGGACGTTGTAGGGAAAGGCCGGATGGTCGTCCGGTCGGGGACTGTCACAGGCCTCTCCACAACGATCCCAGCGCGGAACAACCGAGACGTAGGTGTATCCCGGTAGGATTTCCTGGCTCCGTTCCGTGTCGTCGCGGCCAAAGACCGTTATCTCGTGTCCGGCCGCGGAAAGATAACGGGCGAAATTATCAACATAACGCGCGATGCCGCCCGGGTTATAAAGGGGCGTCTCGGATGTCAGCAGCCAGATTTTCATTCCCCCGACGTCTCCATTGAGGCCAGTTTATCCTTCAGCAGCTGGATTTGCTCAAGGAGGTGGTCCCTTTCCTTGTGGACGCTTTTGATATACTCCCGCTGTTCCTTCCAGCTGTCACCGGTCTGCTTCAATTCATTCCAAACCTTGGCCTGTGTGGCTGCCTGCTTGGCGAGGAATTCCTGCTGCTGGGCATACTCTGTGCCCATTTTCTCATAGTCCGCGGCCAATCGCTTGTTTTCCTCGAAAATAACCGCAGCCTCCTCGTTCCACTCCTTGACCTGGCGGATATGGTCCCCGATGTCGGCGGCCAGTTGTGTGTAGTGGTCGAGAATGGTTCCATTCTTGCCACTGGCCCACCAGTCCAGTAACGGCATGAAGAATGCTTTCCCGGAGGCCGGCAGTCCCTCCAGCATGGTGGAGAGGGAATCGGCCAGTTTTTCCAAAGCGGGATCGTCCTCACGGTCCGGCCATTGGTAGGGAATGGCCGCCTTCTCCTGGAGACTGTCAAAGATTGCAGCAGCCTCCGGTTGGAAAAGGGAAAACAGGCGGTGCATGGACCGGCTGATGACAAGTGTCTGGAACTCCTCTTGATGGAATTCCGGCAAACTTTCCGGCGGGGCGAGGCCAAAGTGGCCGCTGAGCTCGCTGGCCAGACGCGGAAGATCCCCGAAGCCGGCATTGGCGTTGAAGACAAAGGCATCATCCGCCCTCGCCAGGAGGGCCTCATTGTGGACGGCATAGGACTGCATGGCCTGGTCCGGGAAGAGGGCCAGATCCCAGTGGGAACGCCGTAGCATGGACTGCTGAACCTCAAGCGGGTGCCGGTAAACCACCAGCAGGCGCGATTGAGGCAGCAAGTCCAGCCATGTTCCAAGGAAGAGACAGGTCCGCGGTTCCTTCCAGCCCCACGGTTCCTCCCGGCGCAAAGCCTCAACAAGGGCCATCGCTTCCTCCTTTTCGCGGTCGGACAATTTCTGGGAAAGGGCTTGCTGGACCAGCATGTCCTCATCGAAGGCCTTTCTTGCGTCCCCGCTGCGGGCAGTTATCAGGCGCTGATGGAATTCCAACATCGGCCGGGCCTCAAAATGGCCCCGCGGATTGCCCTTTTGGGACCCGACAAGGTCATCCCCGATAAAAACCCCCAGGGACTGCATCAGGTTGGCCAGGAAGGAAGTCCCGCTGCGGTGCATCCCGAGGATCAGGATGGGTTGGTCCGGTTGCTCGCTCATTGTCTGCTATCCTCTATGACCTCCATTTGCGGCTCAATGAGAAAGTCCACCGTACCGGTCGGCATCATGTCCGGCTCCCGGATAACCCGGAAGACCATGGCGTCCATAATCCGGTGGACATAAGCCCGCTTGCCCTCGATCAATCCCTCCACCCCGGCATTGAGGAAGTAAACCCCCGGAATGACCAGCGTCTGGAAGCGAAAACGGATCCGGTAGCAGGTCCCTGCTTCCACCCGCTTGATAAAGGCATCCCACGGGAGGGTCCGGCTCCCCCCAAGATCATGCCCCTTGAAGGTCTTGATGAGCATGGCAAAGGTCACGTCCTCGCACTCCTTTTCAAAAAGGACCTTGCATTCGAAGGTGTAAAAGGTCCGTCGATCAAGGATGTTGGCTGGCTGGCCCCCGTCATCGTAGAGCTTTAAATCAAAAATCCGCCCGCCATGGGTGGGATAATCGACCCGGCTCTCGGAGAGGAAATCCGGGTCATACTGTCCGGCAATTTGTACATTTTCCTCCGCCTCTGGCTTAACCTTGGGTTCATCAACCAGATCGACTTCCCCTGTTTGCGTCTCGAGGGGCGGTTCCGCACCCGCCTTGGCCGCTTTCAGGTTGAAAATCGCCTTGTCCGCCTGGCTTTTGGCAAGATGGCAAAATCGTTGATATTCAGCGGTTACCGATTTTGGGGACCCCTCCATGACAACCTCCCCCTGATGAAAGAAAAGGGCCCGCTCGGTCAAATTAACAACGGAACCCAAATCGTGGGAAACGAAGAGGATTGTGGTGCCTTTCTCCTTCAGCTTGTCCAGTCGGGCAAAGCATTTCCGCCGGAAGGTCTCGTCTCCCACCGAGAGGGCCTCGTCGATAATGAGGATTTCCGGATCAATGGTGGTGTGGACCGCAAAGGCCAGCCGCACCAGCATGCCGCTGCTGTAGGTCTTGACCGGTTGGTCGAGAAAGTCCCCGATATCGGCGAAAGTGGCGATCTCCTCGAAGCGCTCTTCGGTTTCCTGGCGGCTAAGCCCGAGGATGGAAGCGCTCAGGAAGACATTCTCCCGCCCTGTGAAGTCGTGCTCAAAGCCTGAAGCCAGCTCCAGCATGGCCGCAATCCGGCCATGGACGGAGACATTTCCCCGGGTCGGTTGCAAGGTACCGGCAATGATTTTCAGCGTGGTTGACTTTCCGGAGCCGTTTCGGCCGATAATTCCGACCGTCTCCCCTTTTTGGACTTCAAAGCTAACATTCTTGAGGGCGAAGAATTCCTTGTAAACTGCTTGGCTGTAGGCGGCAGCCGGACGCTTCAGGAAAGCGGGACAGCCGGGAGTTGCCGCCAATTTCCCAGCGATGGAGCCGGTGAGGCGCGCCCTCGGGTGGGACCAGATACGATAAACCTTGTCAACGGACTGGACTTTGATTTGAGGTGAAGCCATCTTGTTAATGAAGTGGGTATGACCGCCGAAAAGGGCCGAATCAAGTTGCAACTTTGGCTGGCAATCGGTGTCTAACCATTCTGTTCAAGCATTAACCCCGTTATTTCGGTTTGGTTTTGAAGAGATTCCTGCAACTTTCACGGATACCGCTGGTCGCCGCCTCAACGGCTGCCTGCCTGGTCGCGCCTGCACTGGAAGGCCAGGAGACCTCCGGGGTTTCCGGGGCCGAACCGAGCATCATGGAACGGTCCCCGTTTATCCCACCGGATTTCACACCCCCCGGCAACAGCCGGGCCGCGGCAGCCAAGGCCGCTGCCAGCAGCTATGAGTTCAAGGGATTTTACCGCATCGGGGACAAGTACCGGTTCCTCGTCAGTGAACCACGCTCAAACGACGGGGACTGGGTTGAACTGGGTGAATCATCCGATAGTTACGAAGTCCGGCGCTTTGATCCGGAATCCGAGACCCTGACCTTGTTTTTCAATAACTCCGAAAAACAGCTCCAGTTGACCGAGCTGGCTGCCAATCCGACACCGATGCCGGTCAGTGGCCAAATCAAGACCCCCAGCCAGCCATCCCAGCAGGGGGCCCCTGCGCCGGTACGCCGGACCATCCGGCCGACAACCCGCCAGGGTGCATCGGCCACTCCCGGAACATCAAACTCGCCTCCTCCGCCGGCATGGCTGGAGAAACTGCGTGAAGAGGCTGCGGCCCGCCGGGCCCAGGCCATCCAAGGACGCTCAGGCGTTTCCGGTGGCGTCAATGCGTCCGGCAGTCCGGATTACTCAACCCCCCCCGCGCCCCGCGC
>JBFOLZ010000034.1:0-10786 GCA_040830445.1 Puniceicoccaceae bacterium | reverse complement strand
GCAGCTGAGGGACCAGTCCTCACCGAGGAAGGCCACGTAGAGGGGCTTTGATTCCTCCCGTGCCTGCTCGAGGGCCGCCTCAAGGGGTTTCTGCAGGACAGGTCCTTCAGCACTGCATGGTTGCCCGAGGCTGACCAGCAGGAAGAGGACGCCAGCTGAGCGCATCCGATGTATTGCCTTACTCGCCAGTACCACCTTTGAGAGCAAGTAGGATATCCGCTGACTGGCTGGTTGGCTTGGCGCTCAAGTCTCGCCAGGCCACTTTTCCGTCAACAACGAGAAAGGTCTGTCGCTTGTACGCCATCCCGAGGAAGCCATCGACTTGGAATGCCTTGCCAAGTGTCTTCTCCTCATCAGCCACAAGGATGAAGGGGAGGGAGTATTCGTCGATGAAAGCCTTTTGCTTATCCACGGAATCCGTGCTGACGCCGACTACTGTGACCCCTGCAGCCCTCAGGTCATCATAATTGTCCCTTACGTTGCAGACCTGCTTGGTGCATCCTCCAGTGAAGGAACGGGGATAGAAAAATATGGCAACTGGACCCTTGGCGTAGAGATCGGCCATATCGAGGGAATCTCCAAGGTGGGTGACAACCCTAACCTCCGGGGCTTTGTCTCCGACATTCAACGGTTCGCCAGCAAAAAGGGAAAATGGGCTCATGATTATAATGCAGATTAAGATGGACAGGTGTTTCATGGAAACACGATGGCAATAAACCTGCACTTTGGCAACCCGAGTCTGCCGAACGGCTTATTTTGTCGACCAAAGGGGATTTTCCCGCGCTGTATCGATCAGCTTCTGGGTGGTCCGGTCGAGGCGGCTGGCCAGGGTCCGGATCAACTTTACGGCAATCTCCGGATTGCTGCGCACGAGGGAATCCAATGAGTCGATCTGGTAGAAGGCGATCTTGGCGGCATTTTTTGCCCGTACCGTGCAGGTGCGGGGGCGGCCCAGGATGTCACCCATTTCCCCGAAAATGGTTCCCGGGTACATGATGACCGCGAGGAGGACATCATCCTTGAAAACCTCCAGGGTGCCTGACTTGAGAATAAAAAATCCGGAACCTTCCTCGCCTTGTTCGAGGATGGTCTGTCCAGGTGAAACTTCGATAATCTTTTCCATGCTACCGCTCCGCTCGATAACCCTAATGCCTAAATTGTTTAGGCTTCCATGAATGGATGCAAGCTTACGATCGCCCGCAGTCGTGAAGGAATTGTAAATTATTGCCGGGAGGCCCGCTCAAGGGCCTCCAGCACGATTCCCGGGGTGAGGATTTCCGGAAGAATCAATGGCTCAGGGCTTCCCGGTCCGTAAACGAGATTGAAGGGAACCGCAGACCGGTTGTAGCGGGCGAGCTCCTCGCTGATCCGCGAATCTTTGTTTGTCCAGTCGGCCTTCAGGAGGACGACATCCATATCCGCAATGGCTTTCCGGACCTTGTCTGAGCTGAAAACAGCTGCCTTGTTTGTCTGGCAGGTGACGCACCACCGGGCCGTGAAGTCGACATAGACCAGCTTGCCACTGGCAGCCAGTTGCTCCGCTTTTCCGGGCTCCCAAACATCCCAGGCGCTGGGGCCTTTCCTGGTGCCTGAGATCCCGGTTCCGATGGCAGCCATCAGGAAGAGGGCGGCAACGACGGTGCCAACCCGCCTCACCATTGGCCGGCGGTGAAAGGCGGCCCACCTTCCAAAAATCCACAGGGCCACCGCGAGGAGGACCAGGCTGAAGAGGACCTTGAGGAAGCTGAAGGGTCCAAAGCTACTTGCCTCGGTCAGCTGGCCGGCGAGCACCCAGAGCAGATAGGCGACCGTTCCGTAGAGGAGAAAGGCCATGACTTGTTTGAAGGTCTCCATCCACGCGCCGGGCTTTGGAAGCCAACGGATAAGGGAAGGGAAAGCTGACAGGACAAGATAGGGAGTGGAGAGGCCGATGGCGATGACAGTGAAAACCAGGAATGAGTATAATGGCGGCAAGGCGAGGGCGGCTCCCAGAGCCGGTGCCAGGAAAGGGGCAGCACAAGGCGTAGCCACAACAGTAGCCAGGACACCGCTGAAAAATGTGCCTGCGAGGCCGCTTTTACCGGTTAGTTTTGAACCGACACCGACAGCGGATTGGCCGACCTCAAAGAGGCCACTCATGTTCAGGCCGAACCCGAAAAGGATCAGTGCCAGGGCGAGGACGAAAGCAGGGGACTGAAGCTGGAAACCCCAGCCCAACTGGTTTCCGCCGGATCGCAGGACAAGGAGGAATGCGGTCAGGACCCAAAACGACAGGATGACTCCTCCGGTGAACACGAGGCCATGCATGACAATTTTCCGGCGCGACTCTCCAGCCTGATTGACGAAGCCCATGATCTTGATGCCAAGAACCGGAAAGACGCAGGGCATGAGGTTGAGAATCATTCCGCCGATGAAGGCCAGCAGGAGAGTGGCTGGCCATGAAGGGGTTGCCGGCTTCGTCGTGATTGAGGGAGCTGTCAGGTTTACCTCAATGGCCAGTCCCGGTCTGCCATCCAAAGCAGGCCAGCCCCCAGCGGCTTTGAGGACACCCGTCAGTTTTTCCGGGATTTCCGATGTGGATTCGGACAGGGGGATAACCAGGGTCAAGGTTCCGGACGACTGTGAAACTACCGTCGCTTCCTCGGCAGGATTGAGGACTAGCTGCTGATCAAAAAAGTAGGCTGAATCGGGTAATTGAGGACCTGACACTTCCAGGAACACCTGCTGTCCATCCACCCATGCGGTAATGGAGTACGGATGCTCAGAAGCCGGCTGTTCCTGTTCCGCCTGTCGGAAACGGTCGGCGTACCCCGATGGTTGCGGAAGGGCACTGGCGACTGGCAGGCTCAAGGTCCCTTTGGCTCCGCCGGGAATACACACATCCTCACACATCAGCCAGTCGGCAGTGAAACCGATTTCCACTGAATCTCCAGTCAGGTCGGCTGGAGGATAAAGTGTGGCCGTGACCAGTGTCGTTCCCTCGTAGACATACTCGGTAAAGCCACCGAAGACATAAAGGCTGGGGGTCGGCCAATGCAGCTTACTGATGCTGAAGCCCTCGGGTAGGTCCCATTCGATCGTCGTAGGATAACCGGTGGCGGAGTTGATCCAGTAGGTGTGCCACTTCGGTTGATGTTTAAGCAACAGGCCGATGCGGGTGGGGACGCCGGGCTGGATGTGGCCAGATTCGGCAACAAGCTCAGCCTCCACAGGTTGGTTTTCGTCGAGGCCCAAGCCCAGCACCTGGCCCTTTAATGGCTGCCAAATGAAGGAAAGGAGCAGGAGTACACGCCAGTACCGGGTAAATTGCTTCATGTCAGTGGGAAAGGGTATTGTCTCGAAATATTCCTTTCAAAGTGAGGAAGATGGAGAACACCTCATAAAAGGCGTTGATTTTATAGCCTTCCCAGCCTGACAATGGCCATCAAATTGTGAACCCTGCCATTTCCATCAGTCCTGATTTGTCCCTTCGTGTCCTCCGGCCCTACGAGGCAGGTGCGCTTTTTGCCTTGATCAATCGAAACCGGGAACACTTGCGGGAATGGTTGCCCTGGGTGGATTCGACCCGCAGTCCGATTGATTCCCGGCGTTTTCTCGAGTTAAGCTATGCCGGATTTCTCAGAGGCGAAGGATTCAGTCATGGCATCCGCTGGCAGGGGACGCTTGTCGGGGTGCTTGGATTTCATGGGTTTGACCGCATGAACCGGATCTCCAGCCTGGGCTATTGGCTCGCCAAAGACTATTGCGGCAAGGGAATCATGCGCCAATCAGTCGCTGCCGGCTTGGACTTCGTCTTCCGGGATCTGCAGATGAACCGCGTTTACATCCGGTGTGCGGAAGGCAATGAGCGAAGCAAGCGGGTCCCCCGTTGTCTGGGATTTTCCTTTGAAGGTGTGCAACGCGAGGCCGAGTGGCTCTATGACCACTTCGTCAACCTCGAAGTCTACAGCCTGCTGGCCGCTGAATGGCGAAACTCACTCCCCGCTCTCAACTGACTGCAATTTCCGCATGGTGAGGCGAATCCAGTCACCAAGAAGATTGGTCTCGTAGAAGAAGCTCATGGAGATGGTCTTCATGGGCGCGACAACGTTGTAATCGAAAGCCAGGTCGGCGATGGATTCCTCTCCCTCAGCGAGCACGTTCTCCTCTGCATCAACCAGTTTATAGGTGAAGGCGAGCCGGGGTGGATAGACACGCTCGATGTAGCGAATGTCCGCATTGTGCCGGTTACGCCACGGCTGGATGTCCCCGGCCATGTCGATGTCGGTGAAAAGGATGTGCAGGGTCTGGCCTTCCGGGATGTACTTGCGGGCAAAACGAGCCAGTTCATCCTCCAGTTCAGACTCAAAAATGGACAAGGTCTTTTCCTCGCTCAGGCCACTGACCGAAAAGTCGGTAAAATTATCGACATCCTCAAATTCGGCGAGGATTTGACCGGCTTGGGCAGAGAGGAAAGGTAACAGGAGTGTTCCGGCGAGGGATAGAAGTTTTATCGTTTTCATAGCTATTTAGACACGGTTCCCCACAATTGTTTCATAATTTTGCGCCTTTTCGAGGAAATTCCGCCCCCTTGTCCCAACTGCGGATTCCCGGCTGGGAGATGCCTCAATCCTGCACCATGAAGCGAAAGCCGACGAAGCGGTTGCGCTCCCCGGGTTGTCGGGGCTCCTCCGGGACACGTGCCAGCCGGGCATGTGAATCCCTGACAGCGCCCCCGATGGCCACGACCCTCTCCGGCAGCTCGCCAGAATCGGAAGCCAGCCATTCAGCGACATTCCCGAGCAGATCATGAAAACCGAGGTCATTGGCGGCACGGGTTTTTACCGGCTGGGTTTCCCGGTCCGTGTTTTGGCTCGACCAGGCAAGGGTGGCAATTTCGCTCCGTTCTATCTGCCCGAGGGCGCTGACGAAAATATCCCTTGTCGGCAGGGAAACTGGACGGGCAAGAACCCATTCCAGCTTTCGGGTGAAGTCCACCGCTTCAGTCCAGCTCACCGAATCGACCGGATTTTGCGGATTCTGGAGGTTGGATGGGTTCTCCTCCATGACGCTGGTGTAAAGGGCCTGATGCACTTCCGACTTGAAGAGAAGGACTCCTTCCTGTCCGGGCACCGGAAGCAAGTCTGCATCAACCATGTCAAGAATTGCCGGAATTTCCTCAATTCGGCTGTGAAGGTAGCCAACTTCCGCGTCATCGACTTTGCTGACCAGGTCACTGCCTGGGAACCGGCTCAAAAAGCTGCGGGTTTCCCTGAACCAGTCCGCGACCGCTGACATGAACGACTCCATGTCCTTCTGCCGGAGAGCCTCCCGGGTTTGCTGGCGTAGGGCATCGATTTTCTCAAAACTGGACAGACTCGCCCCCGAGTCTCTCAGGCGTTCGATCTCCTGCAGGATTTCCTGTTGGGCAACCTGGTCAGGGAAGCGGGCAATCAACCGGCGCTGCAGGATGGCAGCCGCTTCCGTGGCATTGAGAACGATCTCCTGCTCACCATTCTGGAGCGCCCGGCGAGCCTGGTCAACGAGCTCCTGTACCTTGTCGACGTCTTCGGCCATGGCGATTTCCTCGAATGCCTCCTCGAACTGCTTCAAACGCGACAGGGAGGCCAGCCGTGAACTGCGGTAACGCTGATTCAAAACCTGCTGTTGCTCGAGTGCCTTCTGTATGCTTGCTTTGGCTTCCTCGTAGCGTTTGTCGGCCGCCAGCATGTAGGCATCCTCCTTGAGTTGGTCGGCCCTATCGGCCAGCGGCTGTGTTTCCCACGCGAGTGCCTTGTTGCGCATTTGGTGCAGGCGTGCCGGATTCCGCGCGGAAGCGCGCGGGTACTGTTCATTGATTTCGTTCTGCAGTTTGATGGCCTTGTTGAGAAGGACAATGGCACCCGGGTAGTCCTTTTGGCCGACCTCAGCTTCCGCCTCCTCTTCCAGTCTCTCTGACTGCGCCAGGAGGAAGGAACCCATCTCCTCGTCGTAGGTCTGCAACAGCTCCTCCAGCAGGTCGAGGTCGTCCTTCGGAGCAATTTCGCTTCCACGGTAACGGATGACCGCCCGTTGCTGCTCGATGGCCTGTTCCAGCAATTGAAGATCCTCGAGGCCAGCCGCCTGTTCCAGCTTGCTTGCCTCATATTGCCGGACAAGCGCTTCCACCTCAGCCCGGGAGCGCATCATTTGCGGACTGTTCAGGGCTTGCTGGTTGTCGAGCGGGCGATCCTCGAGGACGCTGGCCTGGTCTTCCGGCAAACGGGGCCGGAACCGGCTGATCAGGATCATGAGGACGAAAAACACCAAGACCGCCAGAACGAGCGTGAGCCGGAAATAGAGCTCCTTCTTGGCGCGTCGGATCTCGTTGGACCGTGTTCCGTACTTGTGTAAATACTTCATGCAGAGCGTTGGAGAGAGCGGCAGTTGGATTAGCGAAAGGACCCAGAATCAGCCATCTTTGGAAAAATGCAATAGCAAGTCGTTGTTGCAATCGCCCTGAATCGGCATTTGTCCAAGAATTGGGTTTTCAGGAGGGGGTAGAGTCCTCATATAGAAAGTTGTGTTTGAACAATTGACCATATTGGCCCCGGGGCTGTTGGGGGCATCCCTCGGCATGGCAGCCCGCGAGTTGGGCCTTGCCCGGCGCATCCACGTTTGGGCCCGGCGACCGGAAACAAGGCGTTCCTGTGCGGATGAGGCCTGGTGCGATGATGTTTTCCCGGAGCCGGTGGATTCGGTCAGGGGAAGTGACCTGGTTGTGCTGTGTCCGCCCGTGGATGCCATCGTTCCCTTGCTCAAGCAAATCTCCCCGGGGCTGGAAAAGGGGGCCCTGGTAACGGATGTGGGAAGCACCAAGAGCCGCATTTGTCGTTTGGGAGCGCATATTGTCCCTGAGCAGGTTGGATTCATCGGATCCCACCCGATGGCCGGATCGGAGAAAAGCGGAATGGAACATGCCACCGGGGACCTTTTCCGTGACCGGGCCTGCCTGGTGACGCCACTCGAGGAGTCGCCTGCGGGGCAAGTCGACACATTGGTCGCCTTTTGGAAGTCGATGGGAATGGAGGTGACGACACTGTCGCCGGAGAAGCACGACGAAATTGTGGCTCAAATCAGCCATCTGCCGCATCTACTGGCATCCCTGCTGGCTCTCCATTTGAGTCGGAAGCCGGCTGCCTGGCAGGCTTTTTGTGGCAACGGTCTGCGCGATACGACGAGGATTGCTGCCGGGAACAGTGGCATCTGGCGCTCAATTTTCGAGGAGAACAAGGATGAGTTGCTCCGCGCCATCGATGAGTTCGAGGGAGAGCTGGGCCGGATGCGTTCCGCCCTCCATAACGGGGAATGGGCCCATGTACGCCATCTCCTCGAGTTGGGGAAATCCTACCGGGAAGGCTTGGATTGATGTTGCCTGATCCTTATCCGGTCCATCCCTGGACTGAATCCTGCAAGGGAAGCGTCCGCATTCCCGGCTCCAAGAGCCTCACCAACCGGGCCCTCATCATCGCCGCGCTGGGTGACAGCAAGGTGCGCCTCAATGGAGCGCTTTTCAGCCGCGATACGCGCATCATGTCCACCATCCTGCAGCAGTTGGGTTTTGAGCTGACCCTGAACCATGAGGAAGAGTGGATTGAGATCAACGGAAGGGCAGGTGACATCCCCAACGGCTCGGGTAGCTTCCATGTCGGCAACGCCGGTACAGCCGCACGCTTCCTGACGGCCTTTGTCTGTCTTCACCCCAGCGGGCATTTTCACTTTGATGGTGATGAGGAGATGCGGGCCCGTCCCATGCAGGGCTTGATTGAGGCCCTGCAAAACCAGGGAGCCCGGTTTACGTTCCATGGTGAGGAGAATTGCTTCCCCTTCGAGGTGGCGACTTCCGGTCTACGGGGAGGCACATGGGAGGTGGATGCCCGCGCAAGCAGCCAGATGCTCTCCGCCCTGATGATGGTTGCTCCCCTGGCCCGGGAACCGGTGACCATTCGTTGTCCGAATGTCCGCCCGGCGTTTGTTGACATGACGGCCGGGATCATGCGCCAGTGGGATGCCATTATAGCCGGTTCACCCAGTGAGGGATTTGAACTGCGCGGATCCCAGTGCTATTCCGGACCTCGTAGCGGGATGTTCGAGATCGAGCCCGATGTGACCGCTGCCAGCTACTTCATGATGTTGCCCCGGGTTGTTGGAGGCTCACTGAAAATACTGGGTTTTCGCAAGAACCTGCTCCAGGGCGACAGTGCCTTTGCTTCCATCTTGCGGGATATCGGCCTGGAAATCGAACAGCTCGCCGATGGCTGGCGGGTTACCGCGGGCCCTCTGCCCCATGACCGCCACAGGGTTTATGACTTCAAGTACTTTTCCGACACCTTCCTGACACTGGCGGCGGTGGCTCCGCTGCTCCCTTTCAAGGTCACCATCGCCGGTATCGGCCATACGCGGATGCAGGAGACGGACCGCATCCATGCCATGGCCAATGAGCTGAGCCGGGTCGGGGCGGCGGTCGAGGAACATGAGACTTCCCTGATCATTGAGCCTTTCTCGGAATCCAGCCGGCCCTGGCAGATTCCCGTCACGGTCGAGACCTACAAGGACCACCGTGTCGCCATGTCGTTTGCCATCCTCGGCTGCAGCCCGCGCTACGGCGGGAATTCACCTTGGTTGCGGGTTGCCGATCCCGCCTGTTGCGGGAAGACCTTTCCCGCCTTCTTCAGCAAACTTGAAGAATTGTATCGAATTTCTCATGACAAAACTTCCTGAAACGGTAGAGCCTTTCCGGGTCGTTGCCATTGATGGAGGCGCTGCTTCCGGCAAGTCCTCCACCTCCAGGCGCCTGGCCCGGTTGCGCCACTGGCTGCATGTCGATACCGGAAGCCATTACCGGGCTGTCGCCCTTGCCGCCCTGCATGCCGGGCTGGAGCCCCTCGACTCACCCGGATTGCGCCAGTTTATCGCGTCCCTCTCCCTTTCCTCCCATATCGAGGGCAACGAAAGCCTAATCTGTTTTAATGGAGGCCCGCCGCCCCGGCCCGAAGACCTGCGGTCCGAACCGGTCAACCAGGCGGTGTCCCCCCTTTCCGCCATCCCCTTTGTCCGTGAAGCCGTCAAGGCCTACCAGCGAGAGCAGGTCGAACTGGCCCGTCAGCACGGCTTCAACGGCATTGTCATGGATGGCCGTGACATCGGGACGGTCATCCTTCCGCAGGCCGACTTGAAGGTATTTCTCCATGCCGATGTGGAGACCCGGCAACGGCGCCGGGAGGCAGAGGGGGCCGCCGACACCATCAAGGACCGCGACAAACGGGACTCCAGCCGGGCCACCGCACCCCTCAAGCCAGCAAGCGATGCCGTCCTCATCGATAACTCGAACCTTTCCCTCGAGGAGGTCGTGCAGAAAGTACTCTCCCTTCTGCCGGAATCGTGAGCCCGCATCCCGATACCCTTCCTCCTGACCTTGTTGATGTCGTGATTCGCCATCCCAGGGAGCGTCTCTCAAAGTGCAGCCTCGAACCCTTGCGCGGCCGCCCGGACCTTCTTTTTCACACTGCCCGGGAAGATTTCCACTTTGACGCCACCGGCTATATCCTCCTCAAGGTCGATGCCCCGGAACTTTCCCGCAAGGATTCAGGCCTTCCGCTTCTGCTCCTCGACAGCACCTGGCGCCTCCTTCCCCGCCTTGAATCCGCCCTCACGGGCCAGCCTGTTCCCCGATCGCTTCCCGCCCGCGTCCGTACCGCTTACCCCAGGGTCAGCAAGATTTCCCTTGATCCTTCCCGAGGGCTGGCTTCCGTCGAGGCCCTCTACCTCGCCCGTCGCCTCCAGGGCCGGGATGCTTCAGGATTACTCGACCAGTACCACTGGCGGGAGCCTTTTCTGGCCCAATTTCAGGAAAATTCGCCTTTTTGAGCGATTAGGCTTGCTTCCTTCCCCCAGCCTGCTTGCTTGGCCCGCTTTCTGTTCTTTCCAGGGGGCTCCAACACATTCGCCCAAAACCGTTCCTCCGTCCCTCCGGGCCGGTTGAAAATTTCGACTTTTGGGCTTAATTTTGTGTTGACCAGTGATTCTCCAGAATTGCATGATGGTCCTCTTTCCCTGATCGGAAAATCTGTTCTTTTTCGCCCCCCAAAATTTTTTCTGAAAAAAGTTCTGCAATTAGCTTGACGAGCTTTGAAAAGATTCCCTTTTTGGAGGGCTTTCGCACATGGGAAATGTGCCCCGTTCTTTGAAATTTACTAAGTGTGATTGGTAGGTCATAGAACCGATCAATCCTTTGTTTATGTGTCCTAATTTATACCTAGGACGTCTCCATCGGATTTATCCGGTGGTTCAGACGTTTTGAGGGTCCGAATATTTTGATGGATCTTCAACGATCTGAAAGTTTTTCTTTCGGAGAGTTTGATCCTGGCTCAGAGTGAACGCTGGCGGCGTGGTTCAGACATGCAAGTCGAGCGGGATTCTTGGAAATTGATCCTTCGGGTGATTTTTCCTTGATGAGAGCGGCGAACGGGTGAGTAACACGTGAGCAACCTGCCCTAAAGTTCGGGATAGCCCGCCGAAAGGTGGATTAATACCGAATGTGGTTCTCCTTCGCATGTTGGAGATACTAAAGCTTGTAATGGCGCTTTTGGAGGGGCTCGCGGTCTATCAGCTTGTTGGTGAGGTAACGGCTCACCAAGGCTAAGACGGATAGCTGGTCTGAGAGGATGATCAGCCACACTGGAACTGAGACACGGTCCAGACACCTACGGGTGGCAGCAGTTTCGAATCATTCACAATGAGGGAAACCTTGATGGTGCAACGCCGCGTG
>JBFOLZ010000033.1:0-16156 GCA_040830445.1 Puniceicoccaceae bacterium | reverse complement strand
CGGTGCGATGCTTAGGTCTTTTTGAACGTTCTGCAAGTTAAAACGTCCCCGCCTAAACAGGCTTTCAAGAGTCCTTATCCTGTAGTTTCTTACCCAATTTACCTAAGCATAAGGGAAACTCACTACAATGCGTATTTCCGCATGCCCTTAACGGCTGGCGACCGACTTCACTGCTTCGAGATATTTTTCGAGATTATCGGAAGGATTCAGGTCATAAGCCCGGGACAGTAAATTGGCTGCTTCAGCGTAGCGTTGCGCCCCAACCAGCATACGTCCATGCTGTAAAAAGGCCCTGAAGCGAACGGATGAAACCGCTTGGCCACGGACGTAATAAAATTCAGCGGATTCAATGTCCCCCTCATCCTGAAACAGGGTTGCAAGCGTCATGAGGGCATCCCCATTCATGGGGTCTTCCTTGATGATCTGTTCCAGCAGGTTTCTTGCCTCGGGAGCATCGCCTTCGTAGAGGGCAATCCTGGACTTCAAATTCAGCAGTTCAAGAACCGCCGAACTGTCCGGGTCCGGGTAATTGCCTTCTATGAGGGCAATTACAGATTTGGCCTCGGGAACCAACTGCCGTTCAACATAAACTTTAGCGACCCGCATGGCCGAGGAACGACTCAACCGGTCTCCCTCGGTATCCATGGCCTGCTTGTAGACGGGCAGGGCGAGCCCGTACAGGCCTTCATTCATGTAGATATCCCCCAGAAGGAGGAGGGAAGAGCTATTGGCAAGGCCTGAACGGTTAAGCAACTCCAGGTAGGCAGCCGACTTCAAATACTCTCCCATGTCGAGGTAGGCATTGGAGATGGAAAGAATAAGATTACGATTGGAAAGATCCTCATTGACGAGCTCCTTCAACAGCGGGATGGCTTCCTCGTTGCGCTGCGATTGAACCAGAGCCTGGGCCCGTCCCAATTGCCAATCCTTGTTCGAAGGGTCCAGGAGCGAGGCGGCATCATAGGCTACGAGGGAACTGGAAGGCTTCTCGAGATTGAGATAGGAAAAACCGAGAAGGCCATATATCCCAGACTGTGGACCCCCCAATTCAAGCGCCTGAATCAGATAACTCCGGGACTCTTCGAAATTTCCCTTCATGACTGCGATCCGACCCATGTTTTCATAGGCCCGGCTAAAGGTGGGAAATTTCCTAATCGCCGTGGCGTAAGCATTTGCTGCTTCATCCAGATGGTTCTCCTGGAAATGCAAGTTGCCGAGGGTAAAATCCAGGGCGGCGCTCACTTCCTCGGCTGAAGCCATGTACTCATTGAGGAGAGTGATCGCCTGATCGACCTGATCCTCCTGTACAAGGGGAATCAAAACCTCGAAGAGCTCCTTCTCATCCGATGTTATGGATGGTTCTATCTCAGCCTTGACCCCGTATGAAGCGAGGAAGCGCTTACGGAATGTTTCACTTTCCCACATGTTTTCCTGCAGTGGCAGAACCTCCGCTGTGAGAAGGCTGGGGGTCGAAAGGCAGGATACGACAAGAATGAAAATAAAAGAACGTTTCACGATTAATGCAGGTTAGAGGTTAAATGGTATGGGTTGAATGTACTGGGCCCTGACAGCCTTTCCATCCTTGATGGGCGGTTCAAAAATCCATTGCTCAAGGGCGTCCCTGACAACATCACTGAGTCGCACGTCGGGAGATTCGACTATTTGCATGATAGTCACACGGCCCTCCTCATCGATCATAATCTGGGCCTTGACCACGCCCTCGACGCCATCCCGGCGGACCGCGATCGGGTACTGTGGCAGAATGGTCTTCTTGCGGCGCGGTTGACGATCCAGTTCACGAAGTGAGAAAATTTTCATGTCCTCGACCGCACTGCGTCCGGTGGTCTTGAATTGGGAGAGATCAAACCCGCCAAAGAGGGCATTACCTGTTCCCGGATTGAGCGAGGCATCCAGCTTGCTGAGGTCCAGCATCGGGGGAGGTTCTTCCAGATCCTCAACTTCCTCTTCCTCCTCTTCCTCAGGCGGCGGAGGCTCGGGTGGCGGAGGCTCGGGAGGAGGAAGATTGGCAACATCCACGGAACGGATGTTGCGGTCACGCGGATCCCCCGAAAGAGCCTGGGTAAAGGGCAGGATGGCAAGGATGGCCAGTGTCATGATAATCGTCGCGATGACGATCCGGATGACATACTTGTTGGATCGGGGTAATTTGTAACCGACCAGCCTGTTGTTTCCGTTTGGCATTAGCCCTCTTCAGTCGATATATTAACGGAGTTGGCTCCAGCCAGCTTGGCCTCGTCGATAACCCGGACCAGAATGCGGGTGGGCACGTTTTCATCGGCCTGGATGATGACCGGCATCCGCGGATCATCCTGTATCAGTCGCTTGACGATACCCCGGACGCCGTTGACACCAATATCCCTCCCGCCGTAAACAACATTATTGTTGGAAGTGATGGCAATGAGGATGCTGTTCTTCTCCAGCTGAATCTGGGAGGCCGCCTGCGGCTTGGTCACCTCAACGCCTGTTTCCTCAACGAACACAGTCGTCACGATAAAGAAAATCAGGAGGATGAAGACCATGTCGATGAGAGGCGAGATGTTGATGTCCTCGGTCGCTCCCCTGTTTGCGGAAAATACCCGTCTGCGTTTCATTAGCTGATATCCGGTTTGCTGTTTTTTTCGTATAATTGCACGGTGAGGGCCTCCATGGTGGAAAGGCAGGCCTCCATCTCGTTGCGGCGCTTTTGTATCAGAGTTGCCATTACGTAGGCAGGAATGGCGATGATGAGGCCGGTCTGGGTGGTGATGAGGGCCTCTGAAATTCCGTCGGCTATCTGGTCGACCGTACTCCCTCCGGTGCTGATGGCGAGGCCGCTGAATGTCGTCAACATCCCCATAACCGTTCCCAGCAGGCCCATCAGGGGAGCTGTTGTGATAAGGATCAGGAGATAACCGCGTTTGCTGTCCACCTCGGCAAGGTATGCGTTAAGCACTTCCGCAAAACGGGATTGTACTTGGGGAACTGTTTCCACGGCCTTGTGCTGGGTATAGTCCAGCACCGAACGGATTTCACCGGAGGCGAGAATGGGGTTGAAAACGTATTCCACCAGCTGGCTCCGTTTGATCCTGTAGAACGGATGCTCCGAGAAGAAAAAATACAACTTGAAGGCCGTCCAATAGATCGTCAGGGCCAGAATAGTCAGGGGGACCATGAGCATCCCCCCGTCAGTGAGGATCGTCATGAACTCGGTTTGAAACTGTTGCCAGATCGATTGCAAGGTGGTTACTCCAGTGGGCGGGTCACGTGCGTACCGTTACTCGGGACTCCCAATTAACCTTCATCGGCTGAACCAGCCTGGGAGGACTTGGAGACCGCGAGGCCGTTGACGAAGGCTACCGCCATCCGTTCCATATTGGCCATCACTCCCTGGGCCCGGCGGTTGAGCAGGGCGTGCATGATTAGCGAGGGAATAGCCACGATGAGACCGAACTCGGTGGTAACCAGGGCTTCGGAAATACCACTGGAAAGCTGCTTGGCATCACCCGTGCCAAAAATGGTGATCAGCTTGAAGGTGTTGATCATCCCGGTAACAGTACCCAGCAGGCCCATCAGGGGTGCTGTGGCAGCCGTGACGGCAATGAAGGGCAGGAGCCGCTCCAGTTTTGGCTGAACTTCGAGCATCCGCTCATACATGACCTCCTCGACCAGTTCCTTGGTTTCGTCACTATGCTCGACGGCATCCATGAGCATGTCGCGTGCAGGACCTTCAACGGCCTTGGCCAACTCCAGGGCTTTCGCAGAATCCCCCTCGTTGACCGCCTTGAGGATATCATGCAGCGAGCCCGGACGCGGCATCTTCACGCGGTAGATTTCAAACGCCTTGAAGATAGCTGTGACCGTGGCCAGAAAAGCGAAGAAGAGAATGGGCCAAATCCAGATACCACCCTTCTGAATGTGCTCCCAGAGCGTTTCATCCTGGGCAGCAATGGCAAGGGCACTTCCCAGCGATGGGTCAAGGGGGAGATCACCTGAACCAGCCTGGATGGTATCGCGAATCAGCTGATCCAGATCATCATCAATGCTGATGACAGGGGGAAGAAGCCCGGCCTTCACAGTAACCCCTGCCTCCTCGCTAACGTTGCTGGCAAAGTAGTTGGTCGGTCCGAGAAGAAGATACTTTCCACTCTCGACCTCACCATCGGAAATAACCGCATCCCCTTCAAAAATCTGCCCGCCGACAACTTCCTTGAAGCGGTCGATAGAGGTATTGAGGATGAAGACCTGCTCCAGGAGACGCATCGACTTGCCCAGTTGCTCATCGGCCAACGGCGTATCAGCGGCAGCCCGGAAGACTTCAATCTGGGAACTGTAAAGCTGCTGCTCGGGCAGAGCAATATCGCGCTCGAAGCGCTCCCCGTAGTCCGCCACGAGATTGGCGACATAATCGAGCTGTTCACGGCGCTTGACGACCCGGTCCTGCAGGGAATTCAGGTCAACCGTGCTGTTGTCCTTGAATCGCTGGGCCCGCTCAGCTTCACGCCGCTTTTCCCGCAGTTCAGAGGTTAACTCGTTCAGGGTCTTGGAAAGGGGAATCTTTTCTTCCTTGATGCTTTCCTGCATTTCGGCAAAGCGCTTCAAGGCGTCATCGAGGTCGGCCTTTGCACTGGCACTGGCCTTTTCCATGGTAGCCCCGTTCAGGAACAGGGGGGAAAGAAAGATAATAGCAAGTCGGATAAAATTTTTCACAGGAATCCTTTGTGGAAAGTTTCGCGTCAACAGCAGGAGCCTCAGTTCACCGAGACCGGAATTTCAATATACCGGGCCTGCTGGGTCCCACGATAAATGTCGATAAAGGCCCGGACTGTCGAAGCCAGGGAATTATCATCCCTCCAAGTCCAGCCATCCGGTCCGGGAGTAGCGACTCCGGCATGTTCGTTGGCCTGATCAACATAGAAGGCCGCTCCTAAACCAAAATAGACCATCTCGGTCTGTACCGTGCTCCCGGCTTCAAACTCCCTGAACCCTTCCACAACGGTAACAACCTGATTGAATTTCTGGACTTGAGTCAGAATCGCAACGATTGGCTGAATCCGCTGGCCAATAGCGAGCTTGGAGCTGGCCGGATCCTCCGGAAGGCTCTTGAAGAGCGGGCTTAGTTCTTCCTGCAACGGTGGCGGCAAGGTGGCCTCCAGGCTCTTCATGTTGATTTCGGTCTCCACCAGGGCATCGACCAATTGGGCTTCCAGAGCTTTTACAGCCTCGTCCTGCTCCAGCAGCTCGGCTCGACGGTTTTCCGCTGCACTGGTGTCGCTTTCAGCAGCCTCAATAATACCGGCAAGGGATTCAATCTCCTCCTTGTAGATAGCGATAAGATTCTCTATGGAAGCTTTCTCTGTCTCCCATTCAGCCTGGAATTGGCTGATTTGGCGTTCGGTTTCCACCCATTGCTCAAGGGTGTTGGTAGTATCGTCCAGAAGGGATGCAAAAGATGGCGCCGCGAGTACGGCCGAAATCCCCGCTGCTGAGATCATCATTAAGCGGATTTTTAGACTAATCATGTGGGGAAGAATTTGTGTTTAAAATCGGGAAAACGGTGAAATTCCCTAGGATTCCGCCTCTTGTCAAGCGGATCGAGCATCCACAGACGGAAAGGTCACCACTTTACCTACAGGAAAGTTACTCACACATATAAGTTTTTCTTGACGGATAACCGGCCTTATTTAGAAAAACTTATAACAGCTAATCCCCCATATGCATACTAAGCCCTCCAAATATGCAACGATAACCCGGCGATTGATTTGATCGATTGCCGGGCGGGTTTCAGCTGGCTTTTATACAACCCATGAAACGTCGCACATTTATATTCTGCCTCGCCGGAACAGCCGCGGCAGGCCTGACCGGACTACGGTTAGCCGGAAGCGGTACCCCGTCCCGCATGGTCAAGGTAACCCGCAGGGGCTTTGCCTTGGGAACCCAGGTATCCTTGACGGTCTTCCATCCCAATGAAAAGGAAGCCCACAATGCCCTGGATGCTGCCTTTGCCGAGCTCGACAAGGTTGAGGATATCATGAGCCTTTACCGGCCGGGCAGCCAAATCAGCCAGCTCAACAATTCTGGCAAGCTCGTTGACCCACATCCCTATCTAGTGGAGGTCCTTGAGGAATCCCAAGCCCTTTCACGCGCGACAAATGGTGCTTTCGACATCACCATCCAACCCTTGTGGAAACTTCACTTCGAGCACTCCCGGAAGGGCACCAAGGCCAGTTCCAAGGAAATCGGAGAGGCACTGGCCCTTGTTGATTACCGGCGATTGAAGGTCTCACAGGAAAGCATTGAGTTAGGCAGCCGGGGCCAGGAAGTCTCCCTGAACGGGATTGCTCAGGGTTATGCTGCGGACCGGGTAGCGGCGGTCCTTGAAGCCCATGGAGTGGAAAGTGCCTTGATCGACACCGGCGAATTTGGAGCCATTGGCGCCCATGCCGAGAAGGACAGTTGGTCCGTCGGCATCAAGCATCCGCGGCAACAAGATGCGCTCATGGGGGTGGCCCCCTTAAAAGGGAAGTGCCTCGCGACCTCGGGTGATTATGAAACACGTTTTAGCGAAGATTACCGGCATCATCACCTGCTGGATCCGCAAACGGGCTATTCTCCCGAAGAACTTTCCAGTGTTTCGGTAATAGCTGATTCCGCCATGCAGGCGGATGCCCTGTCCACCGCCGTCTTCCTCCTGGGACTGGAAAACGGCAGGGTAATGATAGAGGAACGCCCCGGAGTCGAAGCGGTCTTTGTGACCAAGGACGGCCGGGAAATCAGGACGGATGGATTCCCGTCCATCAGTTAAGCGAAGGAGTCCCCCTTGAACCCCGAGCTCTTATCCTTCGTCATAAACGCCCTGGTCTTTATGGGAGGCTTGGGGGTTATCCTCGCTGGTGTGCTGGCCCTGGCCAACAAGAAGCTGCACGTGCACGAGGACCCGCGGATCGAGGAAGTGGAGGAAATGCTGCCGGCGACCAATTGTGGCGCTTGTGGCAGCCCGGGTTGCCGGGCATTTGCGGAGGCCTGCGTAGCCGGGGATAAAAATCCCAGTCAATGTACGGTCAGCTCCAAGGATATGGTTACCTTTATTGCCGAATACCTCGGAGTGGAAGTGGGTGACCAGGAGAAAATAGTCGCCCGACTGGCTTGTGCCGGAGGCAACCATGTTGCCCGCATGCGCGCAGAGTACAGCGGCATGGGCACCTGTCGGGCCGCTGTCGCTGCCGGCGGCGGCGGCAAGGCCTGCGCCTGGGGCTGCCTCGGACTGGGCGATTGCGAGGTTTCCTGCGACTTTGACGCCATCCAGATGGACAAGCATGGCTTGCCGGTCGTGGATGAAGACAAGTGCGTCGCCTGCAACGACTGCGTGGAAGCCTGCCCGCTGGACCTCTTTTCCCTTCATCCGGTCAGTCATCAACTCTGGGTGGCCTGCAAAAGCCTCGCCGAGGGGGATGAAGCCCTCGCAGACTGTGAGGTTGCCTGCACCGGCTGCGCTCGCTGCGCCATGGATGCCCCGGAAGGACTCGTTTGCATCAAAAACAATCTTGCTATCGTCGATTACAGCAAAAACCACCTTGCCACGCGCATCCCAATCGAGCGGTGCCCCACCGGGGCCATCGTCTGGATGGAGAATGGCCAGGCCACCAAGGGTGGAGCGGCCAAGAAGATTATCCGCAAGGAACCCCTCCCAATACGCCCCGACTCAGCTTAATCCCTTTTAGATAATTACTAATACCAAAACCAGAAAGAGAAGAATTATGGCTTCCGAAAAAAAGACCGTAAAATATCCAGGCATTCCAGCCGCCATGGATGGCAACACTGCCGTTATCATGTGCGAACGCGAATCCAGCGACGCTGCTGGTGCCTACCCGATCACGCCTTCCACCCAGATGGGTGAATACTGGGCCGAGGAAACCGCACGCGGCCACATCAATATCTCGGGCAAGCCCCTGATTTTTGTTGAGCCTGAAGGGGAACACGCTGCCGCCGGGGTGACCGCCGGCATGGCCATGACCGGATTGCGGGCCTCCAACTTCTCATCCGGACAGGGGATTGCCTACATGCACGAATCCCTCTACGGGGCGGTGGGCAAGCGCCTTCCGTACATTCTCAATGTCGGTTGCCGGGCCATTACCAAGACGACCCTCAATGTCCACGCCGGGCATGATGATTACCACTTGATGGACGATACCGGCTTCTTCCAGGTCATGGGCAAGAACGCCCAGGAAGCGGCCGACCTGAACATTATCTCCCGCAAGATTGCCGAGCTTTCCCTGACTCCCGGTGCGGTCGGCCAGGACGGCTTCCTGACAACCCACCTCATCGAGACCATGCTGGTCCCGGAACGGGAACTGATCGCCGAATACCTCGGCCGTCCCGATGACGTCATCGACACCCCGACCCCGGCCCAGGAGATGATCTACGGCAAGACCCGCCGGCGGATCCCCATTCTCTGGGACGTCGACAACCCGGTCCTTTCCGGCCCGGTGCAGAACCAGGACGCCTACATGCAGTCCGTCGCCTCCCAGCGGCCTTACTTCTTTGAGCACATCCCGGCCATCGCCGACCAGTGCATGAAGGAATACAGTGAACTGACGGGACGGCCCTACAGCCGCGTTGCCACCTATAAGTGCGAGGATGCGGAATACCTCATCATCGGCCAGGGCAGCCTTATCGGGACTGCCGAGGCGGTTGCCGACTACATGCGAGAGGAGCGCAAGCTGAAGGTAGGCGTGGTCAACATGACGATGTTCCGTCCCTTCCCGGGCGATGTCCTAAGCCATCTGCTCAAGGGACGCAAGGGAATCACCGTCCTTGAACGCACGGACCAGCCGCTGGCCGAGGACCTTCCGCTGATCCGGGAAATCCGCGCCACTATCAGCAAGTGCATGGAGAACGGCCTCTGTGGCAGGGGCGAGGAACTGCCCTACCCCAAATATGCCAGCTTCAAGAGCTCCAAGGACAGCCCGACTCTGTTTTCCGGATGCTTCGGCATGGGGAGCCGTGACCTTCAGCCCGAAGGGGTTGTCGGGGCTGTGGAAAACATGCTTCCGGACGGCAAGAAGAAGAAGTTCTTCTACCTCTCCATCGATTTCATCCATGACAAGCCTTCCTCGCCGAAGAATGAGATCTACCAGCAGAAGCTGCTGGAGTCCTATCCCACCGTGAAGGAACTTGCGCTGAAGGGCAGCACAAACCCGAATCTGCTCCCGAAGGGTGCGGTGACGGTCCGGATGCACTCCGTCGGCGGATGGGGTGCCATCACCACGGGTAAGAACCTGGCCATCACCCTCTACGACCTGCTGGGTTACGACATCAAGGCCAACCCGAAGTATGGTTCAGAGAAGAAAGGCCAGCCGACCACTTACTACCTGTCGGCCGCCCCGGAACCGATCCGGATCAACTGCGAATACTTCTTTGTCGACGCCGTCCTTTCACCGGACCCGAACGTTTTCAGTCACTCCAATCCCCTCTTCGGCCTCAAGAAGGGCGGAACCTTCATCATCCAGAGCGAACTGGACTCGGCCGAGGAAGTATGGAATTCCTTCCCGGTCCCGGCCCGCCAGTACATCATCGATAACGACATCCGGGTCTTCTATCTGGACGCCTTCAAGGTGGCCCGGGAAGAAGCCACCGATCCGGAGCTCCAGTTCCGCATGCAAGGGATTGCCTTCCAGGGTGCCTTCTTCGCCGGCTCAACGCTCATGAAGACGGCTGACTTGAACGAGGAATCGCTCTTCAATGCTATCCGCGAACAGGTGACCAAGAAGTTCGGCAGCAAGGGCGCCCGTGTTGTCGAAGACAATATGCGCGTCGTCCGGCGCGGTTTCGATGAAATCACCGAAATCACCGAGAAGTCCCTCGAAGGGGCAACCTCCGTGACTCGCAAGGAAACCAATCTTCCTCCGGTCCTCAAGCGCATTCCGGCCAGTGATGACCCACGGACCGATACCCACCGCTTCTGGGAGCAAACGGGAAGTTTCTACCTCGGTGGTCGTCCCAACGACAACCTCGCGGATCCGTTCAATGCCCTCGCATTGATTCCAGCCAATACCGGTGTCTACCGCGACATGACCCAGATCCGCTTCACCCACCCGGTGTGGCATCCGGAGAAATGTACCGCCTGTAGCGACTGTTTCACGGTTTGCCCGGACAGTGCCATCCCTGGATTGGCCCTGCCCATCCAGGAAGTCTTCAGCACCACCATCAAGCGGGTCCAGAAGGCCGGCCATGAGGTGAAGTTGCTGCCCAAGGCGGTCCGCACGGTTGAAAAGCACCTCCGCAAGGCGGTTGCCGAAACGAATGCCGAAACTGCCAGCCTGAACAGCGTGCCGCTCCTCAACCTGGCCATCAATGACACCATTGCCGGTGCCAACGGTGAAGCCGAGGACATGGAAAAGGAATTTGCCTGGTTCAAGGAATCGATTGGCGAGTTCAAGTTCGCTTTCACGAAGCCTTATTACGATCAGCGCGAAAAGGGTCAGGCGGGCTCAGGCGGGCTCTATGCCATCACCATCAACCCGTACACCTGTAAGGGTTGTATGCTCTGTGTGGACGTCTGTGAAGACGGCGCCCTGACGGTTGAGGAACAGACCAACGATTCGGTCAAGAAACTCCGCGACGAATGGGAATTCTGGCAGGACCTGCCGACCACCCCGAAGGACTTCATCCGCATCGACGACCTCGACGAGAAGATCGGTGCCCTCGAAACCATGCTGATGGACAAGTCCGTCTACCAGTCCATGAGCTGTGGTGACGGTTCCTGTACCGGATGTGGTGAAAAGGGCCTCCTGCACATTTTCACCGGTACCATGACCGCCCTCATGCAGGGTCGCGTCAAGAAGCAGGTCGAGAAGATCGACGAGCTCATCGCCGGGCTGGAAAAGCGGGTCAAGGACAAGCTGGCCGAAACGGTCGACATCAGCGACCTCGGTGCCGTGCAGAAGGTTGTCGACGCCAGCAGTGATAAGGACCTCAAGCTGGCCGACCTCGCCAAGGCCCTCGACGAGGGCAAGGAAGGTTCCCCGCTCGACCAGGAATGGCTCAAGTGGATAACCAGCCTGCTGGCCAAACTGAAGGACCTCAAGTGGCGTTACACAGAGGGCCCGACCAAGGCTGGCCGTGCCGCCATGGGTATCCAGAACGCCACCGGCTGTTCATCGGTCTACGGCTCTTCCTGGCCCTACAACCCCTATCCGTTCCCGTGGTCCAATCACCTCTTCCAGGACGCGCCGTCTGTTTCCCTCGGTCTCTTCGAGGGCCACATGCGCTCCATGGGCGAAGGTTTCAAGGCCATCCGACAGGCGGAAGCCGAACTGGAAGGCAACGAAGACTACAAGAAGGTCGAGGAATCCCTCCAGTACTTCAATTGGGCCAAGTTCACCGACGAGGAATACCTCCTCTGCCCGCCAGTGGTGGCCGTTGGTGGTGACGGAGCCATGTACGACATCGGCTTCCAGAACCTCTCCCGCGCCCTCATGTCGGGTCGGCCAATCAAGGTCTTCGTCCTCGACACCCAGGTCTACTCCAACACCGGTGGCCAGGCCTGTACGTCCGGCTTCATCGGACAGGTTTCCGACATGGCCCCCTACGGCAAGGCCTGGAAGGGCAAGGAGGAAATCCGCAAGGAAATGACCCTCATTGGCGCGGCCCACCGTTCCGCCTATGTCATGCAGGGCAACATTGCCAATTACACGCACCTCATCGAGGGCTTCATCGACGGGCTCAACTCCCGCCGGCCAGCCCTCTTCAACGTGTACGCGGTCTGTCAGCCGGAACACGGTGTGCCCGATGACTCGACGCACTACCGCAGCAAGATGGCGCTGGAATCCCGCGCCTATCCGCTCATCACCTTCGATCCGGACGCCGGCAACAGTTGGGAAGAGTGCTTCAGCCTCGAGGGCAACCCCTCGATTGATACCGACTGGCCGGTCTACAACTTGGAGTACGTCGACGACGAAGGCAACCAGCAGTCCATGGAACTGCCCATGACCTTCGCCGACTTCGCCGTCCAGGAAGGGCGCTTCCGGAAGCATTTCCGCAAGGCTCCGCAGGATACCTGGAACGACAGCATGGTTCCGCTGGCCGAGTTCCTCGAACTCTCCGAAGAGGACCGCGAGGACCTCTATCCCTACATCTGGGCGGTGGACAAGAAGAACCAGCTCATGCGGGTCCTTGTCGCCGAGGAGATTGTCCGCTCGACGGAGGAACGCCTCGACTTTTGGCGCACCATGAAGGGTATCGCCGGCCTCAGCCGCAAGGTGGATCCGGACCAGATCGCCCAGAATGTCCGCAACGAGACCGCCCAGCGCCTCGCCCAGGGACTGATGTCCATGCTGACCGGTGAAGGCGGCGTGGCCAAGGCCATCCTTGACATGCCGGCTGTCCCGGCGGGTGCCGCACCTGCAGCCGTCCCGGCAACCAACGGCTCGGAAGGTCCGGCAGCCCCAGCTGCCGCAGGTGGATTTGAGCCGGTTTGGATTGACCAGACGGAGTGCACGTCCTGCGACGAGTGTATCAATATCAACCAGAAGATCTTCGCCTACGACGACAACAAGAAGGCGTATGTGGTGGATCCGCGGGGCGGCCCCTTCAAGGACATCGTCCGGGCGGCGGAAAAGTGCACCGGTCGGTGCATTCATCCGGGCACCCCGGTTGATCCCAATGAGAAGGGTATCGACAAGTTGATCAAGCGGGCGGAGAAATTCCAGTAAGGAGACCTGACCTTGTGAATGACGGTAACGGAATGGAGCAATGAGTGGCTTAGCCAAACTTCTTGACCCGGCCCACTGGTTCCGGAGCTCGTTTTCCCACGGTATTCATCCGACGGAAAACAAGCACTACACGGCCAACAAGCCGATCCGGCGCCTGCCGTTCCCTCCAAGGCTGGTCATTCCCTTGTCCCAGCATGCCGGTGCCCCATCACAACTGCTGGTCCACCCGGGTCAGGAAGTCGTCCGCGGGGAGCCCATTGCCAAGGCGGGAGGTTTTGTCTCGGTTCCCCAGCATGCCCCCGCCACCGGGGTCATCAAGGGCGTCGAGCTGATGCCCACGGCCAAGGGTCCGAAGACACCCAGCGTGCTCCTCGATGTCTATCCCGGCGACAGCCAGGAAGTCCGTTTCTATCAGGAACGCGACGTGGACAAAATGACCCAGCAGGAGATCATCCAGGCGGTGCAGGACACCGGCCTGGTCGGTCTCGGCGGGGCCGCCTTTCCAACCCACGTCAAGTTGTCCCCGCCCAAGGAGCACAATGTCCATACGGTCCTTATCAATGGCTGTGAATGTGAACCTTTCCTGACCACCGACCACCGGGTGATGATTGAGCAGGCCGATTACCTGATCGCCGGCACCAAAATCCTCATGAAGGCGCTCGGGGCCGAGAAGGCCATAATCGGGACGGAGGACAACAAGCTCGATGCCGTGGAAGCCCTTGAAAAGGCCCTGCCGGCCGATGGATCGATAACCGTCAAGGCGGTCAAGACCAAGTACCCGCAAGGTGCGGAGAAGATGCTGGCCAAGGCCCTCATGGATATCGAGATTCCCTCCGGCAATTTCCCCTCCTCGGTCGGCCTTGGGGTTTTCAATGTCTCCTCGACTGCCCAGTTGGGTGAGCTGCTGCCGTTGAACCGCGGTGTCATTGAGCGGGTTGTCACCATCACCGGGCCCGGGGTCGAGAATCCCGGCAATTTCATTGTCCCGATCGGTACGCCGCTGCGCTTTATCCTCAAGCAACTGGGCTTCAGCGGCCAGGCCCGTCACCTGATCATGGGTGGCCCCATGATGGGCGGCACCGTCGCTTCCCTCGACGTTCCCATTACCAAGGGCTGTGGCGGAGTTCTGGTCCTTACCGAGGAAGACACCCAGGACCAGATTTCCCGGGCCACTTACCCCTGCATCAGCTGCGCCAAATGTGTCGACGCCTGCCCGATGCACCTCAATCCCTCGCAGATGGGCAAGCTGGCCTACAAGCACCGCTACGAGGAAATGGCTTCCAACTACCATTTAATGGACTGCTTTGAATGTGGATGCTGCAGCTACGTCTGCCCCTCGAACATTCCGTTGGTCCAGTACTTCCGAATCGCCAAGTCGTCCAACCGCGAAAAAGCCATGCGCGAGAAAGCCAAAGCATCATGAGCGATCCAGGCCCCAGCGTCTTGTTAAGGACCTCCCCGCACCTGCGGGTGAGCCCGCCGGTCAATGTCATCATGCGCAACGTTGTCTATGCGCTGCTGCCGATCTGCGCCTTCTCTATTTACCAGTTCGGAATCAGTGTCCTGGCGCTGATCCTGGTCTGCACGGGCACCTGTGTCCTCTCCGAGCACTTGCTCGCCAAGGTGTCCGGCAAGGAAACACCCATCCGGGACTGGAGCGCCGTTATTACCGGGATCCTCCTCGCCCTGTGCCTGCCTCCCGGATTCCCCCTCTGGATGGGCGCAGTGGCTTCATTTGCCGGGATCGGTCTCGGGAAGATGTTCTTCGGTGGCCTCGGGTTCAATGTCATGAATCCCGCCCTGCTGGGTCGGGCTTTTGCCCAGGCATCCTTTACGGTGCCGATTACCACCTGGACCCCCTACATGGTGGAAAACCGCTTCACGGAGTTCATTCCTTCGACCCTGACCCTGCCCTTCCTGAAACCCAATCCGGTCAAGGACTGGATTGCCCAGGTGGCCCCGGACGGGTTCAGCGGAGCCACCCCGCTGGCCATCATGAAATTTGACCACGCCTCAACTGATTCGCTGGAACTGCTCCTCGGCACAACGGCCGGATCGGCCGGGGAAACCTCCGCCATCCTCATTCTCCTGTGCGGCTTGTACCTCGTCACCCGCCGTATGATGGACTGGCGTATTACCTTCAGCGTGCTGGTCACCGCCGGTGGTATCTCGGGACTCTTCTATCTTTTGAATCCGGCCGTTTATCCGGATCCGATCTTCACCATCTGCTCCGGCGGCCTGATGCTCGGGGCGGTCTTCATGGCCACGGATATGGTGGCATCTCCGGTCACGCCGGCTGGCGTCTGGATATATGGCGCCTTGATTGGGTTCATCACGGTCATCATCCGTCTCTTCGGGGGCCTGAACGAGGGGGTCATGTACGCCATCCTCCTCGCCAATGCCTGCTCGCCCCTGATTAGCCTTCTCACCCAGCCTCGCATCTACGGGGCCGGCAAACCAAAGGAGGCGGCATGAGCGAGAATGGTTCCACTCCCGAGCCGACCATGCCCAGCAGCGGCCGCTTGATCTTTTCCCTCGGTCTCATCGCCATGATGTCCGGACTACTCGTGGTAACGGCCTTTCAACTCACCGCACCCCGCATTGCCATGAACAAGCAGCGCGCCCTGGAAAAGGCTATCTTTACGGTCCTGCCCGAGGCCAGTGTACGCAAAAACTACAAACTCGATGAAAACGGGCTGGTAGCGCTGCCGGACGAGGCCATCGCCGAGGCTAATGTATTTGCCGGCTACGATGCCGGGGGCATGCTGTCCGGTCTGGCCATGGAAGCCTCCGCCCGGGGCTATCAGGATGTCGTGACCACCCTCTACGGCTACTCCGTGGAAAGTGCCTGTGTTATCGGTATTACCGTCCTCCAGAGCACCGAGACCCCCGGTCTTGGGGACAAGGTCGAGACGGATCCGGACTTTCTGGCCAACTTTGACTGCCTTGACGCCTCCCTCAACGAGGAAGGTACCGCGGTCGCCAACCCGATTGTCACTGTCAAGAATGGTGAAAAGACGGAAGGCTGGCAGATCGACGGCATCTCGGGAGCCACTGTCACCTCAACCGCCATCGGCGACGGCTTGCGCAAAAGCACCATGGAGATGCTTCCACTCCTGGAGCGCTACAAGGAATCCCTCACCCCAACCCTCAATCCATGAACAGCAACTTGAAAGGGCATAACTGATGGTACGCGATCCACGATTGCCGGAACCCCTGAGCTGGGACACCTTCATGGTGGGCCTGTGGCGGGAAAACCCCCCCTTTGTTATGCTGCTGGGCCTGTGTCCGGGCCTTGCCGTGACCCACACCCCCCTTAACGCCCCCCCCATGGGGCTGGCGACCGCCCTTGTCCCCCTTTTTTCGGGGGTTCTCCTCTCCCTCCTCCGGGACTTCATCCCCACGCACGCTCGCCTTCCCCCCTATTTCATCATTATCTCCACCTT
>JBFOLZ010000032.1:0-19526 GCA_040830445.1 Puniceicoccaceae bacterium | reverse complement strand
GGACGATGCCTGCTACCCCCTCGGTTCCTGCACAATGAAGTACAATCCCTTCATTAATGATTGGGCCGCTTCCTTGCCCGGATTCACGGATTTACACCCACAGGCCCCGCTCGCGGACGCGCAGGGGGCCCTCCATTTGCTGCATGAGATCCAGGAATGGTTCAAGGCCATCACGGGATTGGCCGGCATTACCACCCAACCGGTGGCTGGCGCCCAGGGGGAGCTGGTCGGAATCAAGCTGTTCCAAGCTTATCACGAAGACCGCGGGGAGGGCCACCGGGATGTCATCCTGATTCCGGCTTCAGCCCACGGGACGAACTTTGCCACCGCCGTGATGGCGGGTTACCGGACCAAGAAGGTGGATGGACGCCAGGCCGGTATTGTGCTTTTGGAGAGTGCTCCGGACGGGACCATCGACATGGAAGATCTCCTGGCAAAGGTGGAAGAGAACAGGGACCACCTTGCCGGCATCATGATCACCAATCCGAACACCTGCGGGGTTTTCGAGACCTGTTTTCGGGAAATTGCCGACCTTGTCCACGAGGCAGGGGGCCTGGTCTATATGGACGGGGCCAACATGAACGCTATCGCCGGATGGTGCGACCTCGGGGCCATGGGCGTCGACGCGGTGCACAACAACCTGCACAAGACCTGGACCATCCCCCATGGCGGCGGAGGTCCGGGCGATGCCATTGTCGGCGTCAGCGAGCGCCTCGTTCCCTACCTGCCCGGTTACCAGATAGAAATGGACGGAGATACCTACGTTCCGGTCTGCCCGCCGAAGAGTATCGGCAGCTTTCACCGGCACTGGGGGAATTTCGCCCACAAGGTCCGGGCCTTCAGCTATCTGCTGCGGCTCGGCAAGGCAGGGGTCCCCCGCATGACGGCCATGGCGGTTCTCAGCTCACGCTATTGCTTCGAGAAACTGCGTCAGGCCTATCCCACCCTTCCAGCCGGAGCGACCGATACTCCACGGATGCACGAGTTTATCCTGTCTCTAAGCGAGGAGGATTTCCAGCGCATCGAGGCCTCCGGGACGCCCCGTGCCCTGGCTATCACCCGGGTCGGCAAGCTGTTCCTTGATTTTGGTTTTCATGCGCCCACGGTGGCCTGGCCAGAAACCTTCGGACTCATGATTGAGCCGACCGAAAGCTATTCCATGGCTGAGCTGGACCGATTTTGCGAGGCCGTCATCGCCATTTCCGAAATTGTCCGGGAGCAACCGGAAGTCCTGCAAAAGGTTCCCCTTTTCACACCGGTTGACCGTGTTGATGAAGTGGAGGCCAACCGTAACCTGTCGCTCAGCGAGGGAATAGAGGCTCTTCCGGAGGTGCTCCAGAACCGCCTCTCTCCCACGGAAATCGCCCGCCTTCCAATAAGCGAAGTGAAGGCAAGGATTCTGGCGGCAGTCAGCTGAGACCGGGCCAGCAAAAAAAAGAGCACCCGGACCGGGTGCTCTTGGAAAGTGGAATGTGGCCGGGCATCAACCCGGGTCACTGGCAGTCTCGATATCGTAGAACGGTACCTCGATGATGACATCCTCAGCCGGGGTACCCTCGGTCTTTTCAGCGGCCTTTTCCAGACCTTCCTGAGGACCCTTGCCCTTGCCGGGGAATTCTTCCGGGCGGCCGACCGAGCTCATGTACTCAGCGCCATCCCGCATTTCACCGACAGTCTCGTCGCCGATAAGGGCCATGGAGGCACCGCCGAGGCCAATGGCAAAGATGTCGCCGTCGGCATCATAGACACCGCGGACAATCATTTCCTCGCCAGCCGGGATGTTCATGGTCACACCGGGCTCAACAATGGAAGCGGTCAGGTTGCTGATATCGAGCTGGTTGTCGCCGGTGAAGGTGACATTGCCATCAAGATTGCGAACCTGGAGGGTCCAGCCTTCGGCGGATTCGCTCAGCAAAACGCCATAGACTCCGTTGGAAATATCGGCAGTACCGACAACATTGGCCACGGAAATACTGCAGCCACTGGCAGTATCGCCCAGCAACTCACCCTTGGAGAGGCTGAGGACTGCCTGGCCTTCCGAAATACTGGAAACAGTCAATTCGGAGCCGGGGTAGACCGTGACGAGCGAACCGTCGCACACACTGAGCACAACGGTGGAGGTATTGCTCTTGACCACATCGCCGGAAGAAAGGGAGTCTCCAGCGTTCAGGGCCATGGAAGAACCGCCACGGACAACGATCCCGCCATCCGGATCTTCGGCGACAACAATGGCACCTTGGGCTGATAAGATTACAGGCGCAGCAAGAGCTGAGATAAGTGACAAAACGACAGATATTTTGAGTGATTTCATGATTGGGAAGAGATTTTAAACTTTCTAGTCCACTTTTGGAATTATTGAAGCTAAGTATGCTCAGGATTCTTGACAAGCATTAAGCTGCAGAAGATGGGTGACAACGTGAAAGCAGAAAAAAGCCTCCGGATCCAAAAAATCATCGCCGATCGGGGACTGGCCTCGCGCCGCGAAGCAGAATCCTGGATTCAGGAAGGCCGGGTCACGGTCAATGGCGTCGTGGCCACCCTCGGGGAAAAAAGCATCCCGGGCGTCGATGAAATCACCATCGACGGCCGTCCCCTTCCCCGGGAAGCGCCGGCGAAGGTTGTCATTGCCATGAACAAGCCAAAGGGCTTCGTCTGCACCAACGACGACCCCCATGCCTCAAGGACCGTTTTCGACCTCCTTCCCGCAGAAATAAAGGCCTTGCGGCTGTTTTGCGTCGGCCGGCTGGACAAGGAAAGCGAGGGGCTCCTGATCCTGACGAATGATGGCAATCTCCAGCAGCAGCTGGCCCATCCCTCCTATAACGTGCAAAAAAAATACCATGTTGAGCTCAACAAGTCCCTGAGGGAGCCGGATGTAAAGAAGCTGCTCCGTGGTATAACCTGGGAAGGGGAACGCCTCTCGGTGGACAAGGTGATCCCTCTCAAAAGCCGCTCCGGGGACAACTGGAAGTCCCTCGAAGTCGTCCTCGGGCATGGACGAAAACGGGAAATTCGCCGGCTTTTTTACGCTTTTGGTTATGATGTCAAGAAGCTGAGACGGGTCCAAATCGGGCAATTTCGCCTCAAGGGTATTCCCAGGGGCCATATCCGGACCCTCGGCAAGGGCGAGATCAAGACCCTTTTCCAAGTTGACCAGAGACGCTGAGGGCAGCCTCTCAGCAAGAAACACGAAAAAGGCCGCAGGATATTGCCCTCGCGGCAATTATTCGATTGAGCCAAGGCACGGGGATCGCCAAACTCGACATTCAATACAATGAAAGATCACAGGATGCGCCTTCTCTTGTTAACATTTCCCGTTGTGCTCGGCTGTGGGCTCAATGGCCAGGTAGCCGATATTGAGCTCCACCTGGCAGCGGATGGTCAGTCAAGACAACTGGAATCGATCAGCCTTGATGATCCAAGACTGGGACAACCGACGCCCGTCATGGATGAAGCCAAGGCCGCCCTTGGTTGGCACTTTGCCGATTTCAGCGGAACAGTGGAGGGATACGTCCAGGATGCCAAGATTGGCAAGGACCTCCTGCCAGTTGACAATACCTTGATTCATGCCAGCCCGAGCACGGACAGCCGGGTCCTCTCGGTCTACCGGTTTGGCGACGACCTTGAGGTCGTGGACACGGGCGTGTGGTGGAAAATTCGATTTACGGGAACATTCCCGGTTTATTTTGTCCTCGAAACGCCGCCACCGCTGCCAGCAGTAACGGGGACTGCCGAACCCGTAGCCGCCGCCGCGCCCATCATTGAGACGGCCCCGGTTGCCGATGCGCCCGCACCGGCGTGGATCTCCACAGTTCCGGTTCCGGATGACGAACTGGAAGCCCCGCCCCCGGGTGCAATCGGTCAGCGGTATGACGGAATATTCCGGCGCTCCAAAAAACGCTTTGGACTCCTCAAGCCGAAGTCACCCTATTACCTGGAAGACGCCAGCGGCGACCGGATTGCCTGGCTGGATGTCTCGGAAATTGTCCTTCCCGGGTCCATCAAGTCATTTCTCGACCAAGCGGTCGTCATCCACGGGGAGCGTTCCCGTGTCAAATCCGACTGGATGATCCATGCCCGTAACATGCGCCTGAAGTAAGGATTTCCCGCTCATTATGGAACTTCTAGACGGTAAGAAACTTTCCCAGGAAATCCTTGGGGAATTGAAGGAACAACTGGCAAAAATAGACGGCCCCCGCCCCTGCGTGACCTTTATCCGGGTGGGCGAAGATCCGGCATCCGTCTATTACGTCAATTCAAAGCAGAAGAAGGCTGCAATGGTCGGGATTGAGAGTCGTCTTAAGACTTTCCCGGAATCGATCACCCAGGAGGAGCTTCTGCAGGAAATCCGGGCGTTGAATGCGGATGCCTCGGTCCACGGTATTCTTGTCCAAGCTCCCCTGCCTTCCCACATGGATGAGAAGACAGTCTTCAACACCGTGGCGGCGGAAAAGGACGTGGATGGATTCTCGACCGTCAACCTGGGGCGCCTGGTCCAGGAAGATCCGGATGCCTTCGTCGCCTGCACCCCGGCCGGTATCGGGGAAATGGTCCGGCGATACGGCATCGAGACGGAAGGCAAGCATGTCGTCGTCCTTGGTCGCTCCCTCATCGTTGGCAAGCCGGCCGCCCTCCTTTTCATGCGCAAGGCACCTTTCGCCAATGCCACTGTCACCGTCTGCCATTCCCGCACCAGCAACCTGGCGGAAATAACCTGCCAGGCGGATATCCTCATCGCGGCCATCGGGCGGGCGGAATTTGTCACTGAGGACATGGTCAAGCCGGGAGCGGTTGTCATCGATGTGGGCATCAACCGGGTGGAGGATCCCGATGCGGCCAAAGGCTACCGGATTGCCGGGGACGTCGCCTTCAAAACGGTTTCCCCGAAGTGCGCCGCCATTTCACCTGTTCCGGGCGGGGTCGGCCTGATGACCGTCGCCCTGCTGATGAAGAACACCGTCAAGGCCTGGGAATTGGCCCGCGGAACAACCGATTGAAGACAATGGCCCAGCCGAAGATCCTTGTTATCGATGACCAGTTGCTGAATATCCGGCTGCTGGAGCACAAGCTTGAACGGAGCGACATGACGGTTGTCAGCTCCACCAACGGGACGGAAGGGATTCGCCTGGCCAGGGAAGAGGCCCCCGATGTCATCCTGCTGGACATCATGATGCCCGGGATGAGCGGGATTGAGGTTTGCAAGGTTCTCAAGGAAGATGAGACGACACGGGAGATTCCGGTTATTTTCATAACTGCCCGCACGTCCAAGGAAGACAAGCTGGAAGGATTTGATGTCGGTGCGGCTGATTATCTGATCAAGCCCTTTGAGCTGGACGAGACCCTGGCCCGTATCAAGACGCAGCTGCGCATTATCCAGGAACACAAGGACAACATCCGCCTGACCCGGCAACTGGAGCAGTCCCGCCGCCAATCCTCAATCATGCACCTGACGGAAGGGATCGCCCACAACCTTAACAACCTCCTTGGGGTCATGGTCGGTTACCTCAGCCTGATGAAACGGAACGCCGAGGACCCGGACAAAATCCGGGGTAATGCTGACAAGATGGACTCCGCGATCAAGCGCATGACCCGGATTGTCCAGCAGTTGACAGTTATCGGTCACTTCCACTCCCTGAAGAAGGATCGGGTTCCCCTCAAGAAAGTGCTTACCGGAGCCGTTGCCCGGTTTCACCGCATCGCCGCCACCGACTGCCCGGTCGATATCCGGAACAGTACGGGAGAGGATTTTGAATTTCCCACGAACCGGGAAATCCTCGAAGTCTGCCTGGAACGCCTTTTGCAGAATGCCTACGAGAGCTACGAGGACATGGATGGCCGTAACCCGGACGACGACCGGTCGGTGGTCCTCGAAATCAAGCTTTCCGAACAGGATGGAGTCGAGAGCATCGAGCTTTGGGTCCTTGACGAAGGCAAGGGCATCGATCCGGAAATCAAGGACGGGATTTTCGAGCCATTTGTCACCTCCTCATCGGTTATTGGCCGTGGAATGGGCCTGACCATCGCCCGCCATAGCGCGCAATGCCTGGGCGGAACAATTGAGGTCATGGACCGGGATGAAGGCGGTGTTGCGGCTGTGGTCACCCTGCCCCTTCAGGAGGAAAGCGAACCGGAAGAAGCATGAGCGGGGGACTGGCTTTCATCGGGGCCGGTCGCATGGCGGGAGCCATGGTCCGGGGGATCATCAAGAGCGAGGTGTGGGCTGTTGACCAGATCCGCTGCACGAGTGCCCCGGATGGAACCGCGGAAGCACTGGCTGCCGATACTGGCATCCGCTACACTTACGACTGGGCGGAGCTGGTCCGGGATGCGGGCTGGATTATCCTCGCCTGCAAGCCGCAGCAAATCGGGCAGATGCCGGCTGAGCTGGCTGAACTGAGTGCCGGGAAACGGGTCCTTTCCATCCTTGCCGGAACCACCCTTTCACGACTGGGAGACGTTTTTCCAAAAGCCGCCAATATCATCCGCTGCATGCCCAACACACCCGGCATGATCGGTGCCGGAATAACCGCGTACAGCCCGCTGAGCCCGCTGGAGGAGACAGAGGAGCGGGCCGTCCAGGACATGCTCGGGGCACTTGGGAAAACCCTCCCCCTGCCGGAGGCAGCCCTCGATGCCGTAACCGGGGTCAGCGGCAGTGGACCAGCCTATGTCTTTGAATTCGTGGCCGCCCTCCGGGACGGCGGGGTCGCCGCCGGACTGGATGAAGCGACCGCCTACACGCTGGCGCTCAAGACGGTCCAGGGAGCGGCAGCCCTTCTTGAGGCCGTCCCTGAAACACCGGAAACCCACCGCAACTGGGTTTCCTCGCCGGGTGGAACTACACTCGCCGGCCTGGCCGTCATGGAGAAGGCTGGTTTCCGTGGGATTGTTAACGACACAGTCGCTGCCGCCACTCGGCGTTCGAAGGAACTTTCCGGCTCCTGAGCAGGCCGCCATCAGGCGGGTTCGCCCCACCCGCCCCCACCGGGCGTCTCGATTCGTATGGCCTCCCCGGCCATCACTTCAACCCGGGTAATGCCATCGAGCGCGACAACTGTTCCGTCCTTTTTCAGCAGGGATTGCCGGCCGGGCGCTCCGTCCCCGCCCCCATTCATCCCGCGGGGTCCCTTGGCTCGGTTCTGGGTCAACAAGGATACCGTGACCGGCTCCAGAAATTCAATTTCCCGTACCAGGCCATTTCCGCCCGGAAACAACCCTCTTCCACCGGATCCTTGGCGTAGTGAAAACTCACGACAAATCACCGGGAAGCGCTGCTCGAGGATTTCCGGGTCGGTTATGGCGGTGTTGGTCATGTGGACATGGACGCCGGAAGCACCTGCAAATCCTTCACCTGTCGAACCCGCCTTGGCGGTGAGCCCTGTCGAACCCGCTCCAGCGCCGCCACCGATGGTCTCGTAATAGCCGAATGCCTCGTTCCCGAAAAGAAAGTTGTTCATCGTCCCCTGCCCGGCTGCCATCAGGCCGAGTGCACGTATCAATGCATCCACTACACGCTGGCTAGTTTCCACGTTCCCCCCGACAACGGCAGGACACCGGTCCGGTTCGGCGGGAAAAGCCGGATTCAAAAAACATTCCGGCAAGGGGATTTCCACCTTCTCCAGCAGACCTTCATTCAGCGGCATGGGAGTATGAACGAAGAGCCGCAGGACATAGAGGACCGCGCTCCGTACGATAGCCGGGGTGGCATTGAGATTGCCGGGATGCAGCGCGAAGGTTCCGGTGAAATCGACCTTCAATCCCTCGCCTGTTGTCGCGATGGCCACCTTGATGAGATGCCCGTCGTCCAGCTCTTCAACTGCCTTGCCACGAAGGGATCCGGCCCTGGCCAATGCCTTGTCGAGGGCTTGCGAAGCAGCTGTAAAGAAGGTCCCGAAGTATTCCTTAATGGATGCAGAGGAATACTCTTCCAGCAATGCGGCGAAAAGCTGGTGCCCCCTTTGCAGGGCGGCAAGCTGGGCCTCGAGATCGATCCGGTTTTCACGGACCGCACGACTCGGGTACGGGGCTTTGGCAAGCTGGGCCTCGATAGCATCAAAGCGGTCCCTGTTCACACGGACGAGGTGCTGTGGGGAAATAATCACCCCTTCCTCAACGAGGCTGGCGGCCGCTGGGGGCATCGAGCCGGGGGTTCGTCCACCCAACTCGGCATGATGGGCCCGGTTGGCCAAATAGCCGAGGCACTGGCCATGCTCATCAAAGAGCCCCGAGATCAAGGTCACATCCGGCAGGTGCGAACCCCCGTAAGCCGGATGGTTGGTAATGACGACATCCCCGGGCCGGATATCTACTGCCTGCAAACATTTTCGCAGGCAGAGTCCCATCGCCCCCAGATGCACGGGAATATGCGGCGCATTGACCAGCAGACGGCCTTTGGCGTCCAGTAAGGCGCAGGAAAAGTCCAGTCGCTCGCGGATATTGGTCGACAGGGCGGTGCGTTGAAGCTGGTCGCCCATTTCCTCGACCAATCCCTCAAGGCGATTCATGACCAAAGTGCGGCGGACGTTCTCCAGTACCTCCCCGGATGAAGAGGATTCCTGACGGCCTTTGGGCCTCAATTCAAAGCTGCCCCCGGATCCCTTCACCGCTTGCCAACCGTCCTCCACAAAACAGGTGGCAAAGGGATCACTGATAATGAATGGCCCCGATTTCAGTTTACCGGCAAAGCTCTCCTGCGGCAAGTCGAGCGGCTTCTCCTGCAGACGCAAGCGGATCTTGACTACTTCGAGGGATGGTGACTTGGGAAAATACCCGAAAGTGGACCGGAACTGGTCCTCGAAAGCCTCCCGGATGTCCCGGCCTTCCCTCCATTCAACTGGGAGACCTGTCTCCTGCCCCGACAAGCGAATATAAACCGTGCAATATGCTTCCTCGATGGACTCCTGTTTGACGCCATCGCGTTCCAACTGGCTGGCTGCCTTTTCGTATAAAGCATCAAAATAATCTTGAAGGGACTCCCCGGCGAGCTCGATCCCGATGAAGAGTTGCCGTTCCTGCACGGCTTCCCGGGGAGCATGATGGATTCCCCTGGCACTGAGTATTCCAGCTTGTGACGGGAAAATGATGCGTTTGATACCCAACTCCTCAGCCACCCGGCAGGCATGAAGTCCACCAGCGCCGCCAAAAGCCACGAGTCCATATTGGGCCGGATCTTCTCCATCCCGGAGGGTGACCTGGCGAATGGCGTGAGCCATGCGTTCGGTGGCAATAGAAAGAAATCCCTCCGCGAGGGCTTTCCAGTCCGTCTCTCCAGCGGCTTCCATGACTTCATCGAGACGCTGGCGGGCATCCTCCAGCCGGATGGGAATGGAAAAGCCGGCCGGATCGATTCGCCCGAGCAGGAGGTGGATATCGGTCAAGCACAAGGGCCCCCCGGCGCCATAGGAAGCTGGGCCCGGATCCGCTCCGGCACTCTCCGGGCCGACGAACAGACGCCCATTCCTGAATCCGCAAATCGAGCCGCCGCCCGCAGCCACCGTCTCAATCGGCATTGCTGGCGTCAGGATGCTGGCCTGCCCCACCCTGATTTGCTGACGCAGTTCCAGGCGCTCCTTCCAGCGGGAAACATCCGTCGATGTACCCCCCATATCGAGGGCGATAATCTTCTCCAAGCCTGCCCGGCGTCCGGCTTCCACGGCCCCGAGGACACCACCAGCCGGGCCACTGACCAGGCTGTCCACCGCGTGGAAGCGTTCCCGGGAAACAAGGCCCCCCGCACTTGTCATGATCCAGAGGGGGTTGCCATTTATTTCCTCCTCAACCCGGTCCAGATAGGCATCCATGACCGGACTGAGGGTGGCATTGATCAAGGTTGTCTCCGCCCGGTCAAGGTACTTGATCAAAGGCCGGACCTGCGAGGAGGCGCAAATATTGCCAAAGCCGGCCTCCCGGAGCGCGGCCATGACCTGCTCCTCGTGCGCGGAGTTGCACCAGCTGTTAAGCAGGCAGATGGCCGCCACCGTACACCCATGGGCAAGGGCATCCCTGGCGGCCGCCGCCACTCCATCGAGGTTGAGAGACTCCCTTTCCTTCCCATCAGAGGAAATGTGCCCAGCAACCGGATACACCCTTTCATAAAGCGGGGCCTCACGAACAATGGGCCGCGAAAACAAATCAGGCCGCTTCTGGTCGCGGATAACCAGCAGGTCCTCAAAGCCTTTTGACAGGAACAGGGCTACAGGTGCGCCTTTCTTTTCCAGCAGGGCATTGGTGCCTTTTGTTGTTCCCAAACGGAATGACAAGGCCTGCCCATCGTCACCCGCTTCCGGTACCAGCAGCTTCATCGCCAGTACGGGAGCTTCCAATCCACTATCGACTTCAATAATGTCAGCGGGTTCCAAACCAAGGGGAACTTTATCGAGGATCAGGTGATCAGGTGCGGCCGATTTTATGGGACCAATGGCCTTTCCCCGGACAAAAGCCACTTTGCCTGTAAGCCATGAGGTGTCGGTGATACTGAATGGTTCGATTTCAATCCGCCCGGAGTCGACTCCGCGGATCGTCGTCCTTAGGCGTCCTGACGAGAGAACCTTGCCATGCCGGGTGGAGCCGTCAGGGCCTGTTGCCAGGCAGTCGGTAAACGTCCCACCGGTATCCGCACTGAATCGCCACTCATTCACGTCCGCCCGATATCAGCAGAAAGACGCCGGGGATCAATGGGATTTTCAACTATCCTCACGCCCGAGGGCCATGACCCGCATCGCTTCATCATCCAACTTGCCGGCATGCTTGTCCGTGTGCGGATCAAGCTCCCCAAGAAAACGGTGAAACTCCGATGAATGATCAAAATGGTGGATGTGGGCCAGCTCATGCAGGATGACATGATCCTGGAGTTTTGGCGCAATAAGGATAAGTCGCCAATTCAGGGAGATGCCCCCGGTTTCACTGCAGGAGCCCCACCGGCTTTTCTGGTCGCGGATGGTTATTCCATGGGTCCGGATGCCGTGATGGGCGGCCAGAAAGCGCACTCGCTCCGTCACGTAGGTTCTGGCTATGGCCATGAGGACCGAGTGCAACTGCACCTCTGCGGGCTCCCGCGGGTTGAGCGAAATTTTAATACTCCGGGAGGTGTCGTCGACGAGGAATCCGCTGGGTCCGATGCTCAGGCTGAGTTCAACCTTGTGCCACCGCCCGGCAATGGATAAGCGGCTGTTCTTGAGGAGGAATTCCCTTAATCCGGGAACACCCGGCTGTGTCTCCAGGGTGCGGCAAATCCAATCGCCATGCTCAAGGATGAACCGGGTCCCATGGTGCTCGGCCTTCCGCAGCGGCATCTTCAGGGTAACGAACTGGCTGCTGTCAAACTGCAGCGACATCCGCTTGATCCGCCGGGACCGCTCCAGCTTGTAAGGAATGATTTGTAGTCCCGTCGAGGATTCGACGCAGATGAAATGGATTCCGTTATGCTTGCCCTTCGATTTCACGCACCAGGTTGGAGGTAAATTTCCTTAAAGCAGACTCCCCGTCAATACCTGCCTTGTCACAGGCTGCGGCAATTTGAAACAGCAGCTCCCCGACTTCCGCTTCAGAGAGATCCTCAGCCATCGATTCAGCGCCTGCCGGATCGGGGATCTGCTCGTGCTCAAGGCCCTTCTTGCGAATCTGCTTGGCCACGTCCGCGGCATACATGAGCGAGGGAAGGGATCGTGGCAGGTGCTTGAATACCCCGTTCGCCTGGGGACCGTTCTTCTTCTCCGAAGCCTTGATCTGTTCCCATTGGTGGAGCACCGCCTCGGTATCCTGCAAGTCCACATCCCCGAAGACGTGCGGATGCCGCCGCACCAGCTTTTCGTTAATGCCCCGGGCCACGTCATCAAAGTTAAAGTCATCCCGCTCATCCGCCAGCTGGGCATGGAAAACCACCTGCAGGAGGACATCGCCCAGCTCCTCGCACATATGTTCCATGTCGTTGCGGTCGATGGTGTCCAACAATTCGCAGGTTTCATCGATCAGCGGTTCACAAAGTGTCTGGTGGGTCTGCTCCCGGTCCCACGGACACCCATCCGGCGCCCGTAAACGCGCCATGGTCTCCCTTAGTTCATCTATCGCGCTCATTGTCCATTGGTTTCACAGATTTCTGCCGAAAATAAAACAAGAAAATTTTTCCATCCATTTCAGGTATTGCCCTTTGAGACATTTGGTAGTACTTTTCTCTTTATGAAAACCCTCTCGATCAAAGTACCGGAGGAACTGGCGGTCCGGATTGAAAAGCGGGCAAAGAGCCTTGGCATTTCCAAATCCGCCTTGATTCGGCAATCGATTGAAGAAGAGATCCGCCATCATGCCACTGTCGAGGAAGCGCCTTCAGCTTATGACCTGATGCGACAGGACATCGGATGCATTGATTCCGGCGAAGGCGACCTATCGACAAATCCAAAGCATTTTAAGGAATTCGGGAAATGAGGCAGCAGTTGATAGTCGATACCGGACCGATTGTTGCCTGGCTTGACCGCAGCGACCAATGGCACTCAATCGCAGTCGAAGCGACAAAGGTGCATGAAGCCCCGTTCCGGACCAATGAACCGGTCCTGGCCGAAGCCTGTTTTCTGTTGAGACATCACCCAAAGGCAATTGCCCGTCTGGGTAAATGGCTCAACTCGGGTATTCTTGAGATTCCCTTTCAGCTGGAGGACCATGCTGATAGAGTCTTCGCCCTGATGCACAAATACCGTGACCTGCCCATGTCCCTTGCCGACGCCAGTCTCGTCCGGATGGTCGAGCTGAACCTGGGAACCCGCCTCTACACCTTTGACCAACACTTCCGCATCTATCGGGATGAAAAGCGGCGGCAGATTCCGCTGCTGGAGCAAAAATCCTGAACCGGGATCCATCTCCCACGAAGGAATCTTGCCACCGGGACACAAGGGACCAGAGTAAAGTCAATGGACAAACTTCAGGAAATCATGGCCTGGAAACGGCAGGAGGTTGCGACCCGGGCACGTCCGGTCAGGGACGGTGAATTGGCGCGTTTCTGTACCGGTGATCATCCCCATCGCTTTGAAAGCGCTCTCCAGCGCGAGCATGGCCTGTCAGTTATTTCCGAGATCAAGCGCAAGTCCCCCTCGGCTGGGTCCATCGCCGAAGGGCGGAATGCGGTCGAACAGGCCCGCGTTTATTATAATTCCAGGACAGATGCGATTTCTGTCCTCACGGATGAGAAATACTTTGGCGGTACGATCCAGGATCTTTGGGATGTCAACGACCTGCTCGGCAACCGGACTGACGCACCGCCTACCCTGCGGAAGGACTTCTTTGTCGACCGTCTGCAGGTGCTCGAGGCGGCTGAAGCAGGGGCCGGCTGCATCCTGATTATCGTCCGGGCCTTGTCGGATGAGGAAATGGATATGCTGTTCGAGGCCGCAAACCTCGCCGGGCTTGACGCCATTTTTGAGGTCCATGAAGAGGCGGAGGTTGACCGGGCCTTGAACACTGGGGCCCGTATCATCGGGGTCAACAATCGCGACCTGACCCGTTTCGTGACAGATCTGGCCACCAGTGAGAGAATTATCCCGGAACTTCCGGAAAGTTGCCTCGCCATTTCTGAAAGCGGCATCCATAGCCTTGAGGATGCAGAGCGGGCCTTCGCAACCGGGGCGGATGCCGTGCTGGTCGGCGAAGCCCTGATGAAATTGAAGGACCCGGAACCCTTCATCCAGGCCCTGCATGAATTGTAATCTTAATCTTAGCCTTAGTCTTGATCTGCGGTGAAAGGATGGGAGCAAGTTGAAAAGGCCGGATTTAGATTAAGACTAAGATTAGGATTAAGATTAAGATTTGTTGTATGCCACTAACCCCGTCAGAGACCCGTAAGCTGCTGGAAAGGCTGGACCACCGGCCGCGCAAGCCCCTGGGTCAAAATTTCCTCATCGACGGGAACATTGTCCGCAAGTCACTCCAGCTGGCTGGCTTGAAGGAAGGCGACACGGTTCTGGAAATCGGGCCGGGTTTGGGGACCCTGACCGGGGCCATGCTTGAGGCCGGTTGCGTGGTTTATGCCGTAGAGCTGGACAACAGACTGACCCGCTATCTGCGGGAAACCCTGTCCAACCGGTTCCCTGACACTTTTCATCTCATGGAAGGAGACGCCGTAAAGTTCCCCCGGGCGGGCCTGCCACTGTCCACGGAGAACATCAAGATCGTCGCCAATCTTCCCTACGCCATTACCACCCCATGGCTGGAAGCAGTCCTGACCAGCCCTCTTCCGGAACAAATGGTCCTGATGATGCAGAAGGAGGCCGCCGACCGTATTACCGCCCAACCTGGTAGCAAGGCTTATGGCGCTATTTCCATATTCATCGGGGCTGCTTATGAAAAGGCGGGCCTCCACCCGGTCTCGAGGACCTGTTTTTATCCCGTTCCAGGTGTTGATTCCCTCCTGTTGCACCTGAAGCGAAAGGAGAACGCGGTCCTTTTTAATGGAGAATCACGCACGCTCATCCGTCAGCTATTTACCCGGAGAAGAAAACAAATGGGAAGCCTCCTCCAGGGGGAGGCAGGCCTGTCCGCTTGGCTGGATCGTCTGGAGGCATTTGGCTGTACCCGGAAGGACCGTCCGGAGACCATTCCGCTGGAAGCATGGCTGGATCTGGATAGTTGTTTGCGCAGTATGCCAATTTCAGGCGAAAAGCCCGCTTGAGGCCCATTGACTTTTGGCTACCCGCCATTCAAAGTGCCTAAAAATTGCATGAAATTGCAGAATAAATTCAAATGGTTAGTCCTGCTTCTGTTCCCCATTCCGGCATTTGGCGGCTTGTGGGATGCCCCTGACGCTGAGCAGGAGGGTTGGAAACGGTTCGACTGGTACGGCTGGATAGTCGATGCCGGGAACGGCTGGATCTACCATGCCGAACACGGATGGACCTATGCCGTTGGCACTGATTCAAGCAGCGTCTGGTTCTATGACCAGGAGATGGCCTGGTCATGGTCCGGCGAGGGCATCTATCCATACTATTATTGTCCGGGTGCCGCGGACTGGCTCTATTTTCAAAGTGGCAGTAACGATCCCCGATTCTTCTATCATGCCGGGATGCAGCAATGGCTCGCGCTGGCTTTCAAGGACCGCTCAGCCCCGACCCTGGTTCCCGGAACGTACGGTTGGAGTCACCGTGAATTCTTTGAGACGGAGGAACACCAGTTGATCGACTGGACACGAAATATTGTAACGACCGACTTCGATACCCAGGTTATCGAAAACGACTTGATCCGGATCACTCTCCTTCCCGACTGGGGAGCCCGTATTCTGTCGATCTACTACAAACCGCAAGGCATCGAGTTGCTCAGTTATGCCAAAGGAGACAAGTGGAGTGATATCATCCATGCGCCGGGAGCCTTCTATTATGACGACTGGCTCCTGCTGCCCGGAGGCATCAACCCAACCTTCCCGGAAGGCGAGCATGGCAAGTACTGGGGAGAGGTCTGGGCATTTAAAAGTATCGAGGAAACCAATACACATGTCACTGTCCGGATGTCGCGCACGGACGACCTTGAATGGGATGGTGCTCCCCCGAAGTTCAACAATGGCCTGACAGGAATGACGGTGGACATGGACATCACCGTCCGCCGCAACAAGGCCACCGTCGAAATTACCTACACCCTGACCAACAACAAGAACGAAACCATCCCCTACGAGTTCTGGATGGCCGCAGCGCTCGCTCCGCTGCCGCCGGAGGAGACGGCGACTTCCGCCAACCTGGAAATTGTCATGAAGCAGGACAAAATCCTTCTCCGGGACTGGTGGAATTGGATGAAGTTGGCCGAGACCGATGACGAAACACCTTTCGATGAGGTTTACCGTTTTGACAAGCTGGCCTGGCTCTACAACTGGCAGGGCTCCGGCATCGCCTACGCCTACCCCTTGACGGACAATCCCTGGTGGGGGGTCATCAACCATGACTATGAATGGGGCGTCCTGCGAACGGCTGATGATCCGAGCATCTCGCCCGGCATGAAAATCTGGGGAGAAGGATCGGACTATGGCATGTTCGAGTTATGGTCCGGTAATTCGTCGGAGTTTTTCGAAGATGCCTACCTTGCTCCACTTGAAGTCAAGACATGGACGGAATACTTCATACCAACGGTCGGGCTTTCCGCCATTAGTCACGCCAATCATCACGGAGCCGCCCAGGCTGAGCTCAACATCGGCAGCATGACGGGGTCCATCGACCTCCGTCTCTTCTCGACCTGGCAGCCCGCCAACTGGAAGGTGGTCATTGAGGTGATCCCCGAAAACGGGGAATCGTTCCCCTTGGTCAACAGCCTGATGGATTTCACGCCGGCTGCTCCGCGGCATAGGCTGATTTCTGCCTTTCCAATGGAGCGGTTGCCGCCGGACAATTTCAGGCTGCAGGCGGTCGTGACCGACCTGTTCAGTGGCGAGGAACGGATGCGCTTCGACATCGACCTCTTCTAAAAAAGATCCAACTGACCGTCCTGGGTGTCCTCCGGCACGACTTCCTCCAGCAAGTCCGGATCGTCCGCATCCGTCTTGTTGACCCGGGTACTGACCGGTCGTACCTCGAGATAATCGTCATTGGCCGGGATCATGAGCTCCTTGAGCCCTTCACCCTTTACATTGGCCGTATCCAGCCACCGGTCCCACTTCGCTGGCTCCAGTAGCACCGGCATGCGATGGTGGATGGAGCCAACCGTTGCATTGGCAGCAGTCGTGATGAGGGATACCGATAGAATCTCTGATCCGCAGGGATGCAGCCAGTGTTCCCAGATCCCCGCCATGGCCATGAAGTCACGCCCCCGGGGGTGAAAATAATACGGCTGGCGGGGGGACTTGCTTCGGTCCCATTCGTAGAATCCACTGGCCGGGACCAGGCACCTCCGATACCGGTAGGCATCACGGTAGGAGGGCTTTTCCCCGATGGTCTCCGCCCGGGCATTAATGAGCTTGTACCCGATGTTCGGGTCCTTGGCCCATCCAGGAACAAGACCCCAGTGGAAGATATCCGCCTTGCGACCGCCTTTGTCCCGGTCGTCGTGGATCGCCAGCACGCCCGTTCCCGGGGGAATATTGTAGCGGGACTTCCATGACGTTTTAAGCTCCTCAGCAAATTCTGCCAGGAAGGCCCGGGCGAGAGCCTCGTGCCCGATACTCAATGTGTACCGCCCGCACATGGACTATCCTCCGGATACCGGCATAAGGAATATCTCCCGGACAGCGGTTATGAGCATCTGGACGGCAATGACGGTGAGGAGCATCCCCATCAACCGCTGAAAGGCGGAAAGGCCCCGGTTGCCAACGATGCGGTGCAAGACCGGGGCAAAGAGGAAGGCCACAAGGGCAATCAACATGGCAACAAGGATGGCTATCACCCACACTCCCATACGATCCGGGTATTGGGCCGCAAAAAGCATGACTGTCGCCACAGCAGAAGGACCTGCCACAAGGGGCACAGCGAGGGGAAAGAGAATGGGCTCCTCACCCTGCTTGACGCCCATCCAGCTGGTGTCGGTCGGAAAGACCAGCTTGATGGCAATAAGGAAAAGGACAATGCCGCCTGCCAACTGGAGTGCTTCCTCGGAAAGATGGAGCATCCTGAGGAGACCCGGACCGAGAAAAAGGGCGACCGTGAGGACCAGGGTGGCCAGAATGACCTCCCGGGTAATAAAGCGGTACGGTCGCTTTGTCCCTTCGAGGCAGGCGAGCACCATAGGCAGGTTACCCAGGGGATCGGTCACAATGACGAGCAGAATGATAGCGGAAATCAGGTCCATATATTATTTCAGGGTAGTTTAAGTTTCAAAGGGCCTCAGGCCTCCTTCTCGGGCTCCAGGGGCGAGGCTTCGATCTGGGCAACGTCGTCCGGGAGCTTTTTCTTGCTGTCCTCGGCCAAGGTCTCGAACTTGCGGGCCGTGACAAGAACCCGTGTCTCCATGGAGCGGATACTTTTGTTGTAGGATTCGACAGCCCTCTTGAGGGCTTTACCGACATCCGAGAAATGATCTGTCTGGGTAACCAGGCGCTCATAAAGCTCACGGCCCAAGGCGCTGATCTGTTTGGCTTCCTCGGCAATCGCCTCCTGCCTCCACCCATAGGCGGCCGCCTTTAAAAGAGCGATGAGCGTTGTCGGCGTCGCCAGAAGGACATTTTCACTTGTCCCATACTGGATGAGATCGGGATCCTGCTCCAAGGCCGCACTGAAGAAAGCTTCTCCTGGCAGGAATATGACAACAAATTCAGGTGAGGGATCAAACTGCCGCCAGTACTGCTTCGAACCCAAGGCCTTGATGTGGTCGCGGATCTGCTTGGCATGACGTTTCAGGAGCCGGACCGTCTCGTCGCCATCCTCGCTCTCGAGAGCCTCGAGGTAAGCCGCCAACGGCGCCTTGGCATCCACCACGATGTTCTTCCCTCCCGGTAGGCGGACAATCAAGTCTGGTCGTAGACGCCCCGATTCCCCTTCGGTACTCTCCTGCTGGACAAAATCCACATGGTCCGTCATCCCGGCGAATTCAACCGTCCGCTCCAGCTGCATTTCCCCCCAACGGCCCCGGACACTCGGCGTTTTCAGGGCGAAGACGAGGTTGTTGGTCTCCGCCTGCAACTTGCCCTGGCTCTCGAGGAGGTTCCGCACCTGTTCCTGCAAACCGGCATAGGCCCCTTCTCGGGCCTTCTCCAATTTCTGAATTTTATCATCCACTTGCTCAAGGGACTTCCGGAGCGGATTGACCAGCTCGTTTATCGCCTGCTGGCGCTTCTCCAAATCCCCTTTCGCCCCTTCCCGCAAGCGGGAAAAATTCTCCTTCGCCAACTCCAGGAACTGCTGGCTGCTCTGTTTCAGGGCGTCAGCCGACAGGGCCTTGAAGGTCGTCTCGAACTTTTCCCGCAGCTCCTTCAATTCCGCCAGCCGTTCCCCGGCCGCCTTTGCCTCCAGCTCCCGCCGGGTCTGTTCCTCGGTATGCTTCCGGCGCGACTCATCCCGCTCCTCACGCAAGGCTTCAACCCGGGCCACCATGCTTTGGCGACCCCCGAACCATCCGATGATCCCCAGTAAAACTGCCAGCAGTACTCCCAAAAGCCATTCCATGACCTACTCTATGAAGGATGCTCCAAAAAAGCTCAATAAAACTCCGGCAAACAAAAAGCCCCGACCTCTCCTTCCGGAGCGATCGGGGCATAAACCTGGCGATAACCTACTCTCACACCACATCGAGGTGGCACTACCATCGGCGGCTACGTGCTTAACGCTGGTGTTCGGGATGGGAACCGGTGTTTCCACGCGCCAATAGTCACCAGAGAGGGAACCTCTGACCAGACAGGTTCATTTACGGTTATCGCCACCTGTCTGGATTCGGAAAATCTAGTTCAGTTCCTTGTGGATAAAATAAACGTCTGAATCGCACGACGATTATCTAAGTTAAATCAAACCGATTGGGTAATTAGTACCAGTTAGCTCAATGCGTCACCGCACTTACACACCTGGCCTATCGACGTGGTAGTCTTCCACGACCCTTAAGGGAAATCTTATCTTGGGAATAGCTTGGCGCTTAGATGCTTT
>JBFOLZ010000031.1:0-43117 GCA_040830445.1 Puniceicoccaceae bacterium | reverse complement strand
GTCCCAGGTCGATATGCGCGAACCGTGGGGAATTATGCGCGAACCCCGGTGCGTTATTCATGGTCCCAGGTCGATATGCGCGAACCGGGGGAATTATGCGCGAACCCCGGTGCGTCATTCATGGTCCCAGGTCGATATGCGCGAACCGTGGGGAATTATGCGCGAACCCCGGTGCGCTATTCATGGTCCCGGTGCGACATTCGCGAACCCCGGGGGCGTCATTCATGCACCCCGGTCGTTATTCGCGAACCCGGGGTAGGTCCGATTCGCTGCCGCTCATCGTCCCAACCCCGGGCTACAGGAATCATCCGCCTCTGGCGGAACTGATTGTAGCCCACGGTTGCTCGCGAAGCGGGCTACCGTGGGTCGGTTGTCGTTGGTCGGCCACCGTGGGTGGGTTGTCCGCGAAGCGATTTTCTGTGGATCGGCCACCGCTGAAGCGGTTCACCGTTGGATCGGTTTACCATGGGTCGGTTTATAAGATTTCTGTTCCGGCTTGCAGTTAACCGGGAAATTCCCTTCCTCGCTCTTTTAAAATTATGGAAGCGTGGGTCCAATCAATCGCCCAGTCCCTGCCTGTCTGGGGCTTATTCATTATTATAGCGGTCTTTCTCTTTGTCCTTGCCAAGGGAGCGGATATCCTGGTTGCGGAGGCGGTTACCTTGTCTATCCGCTGGGGCGTGCCGATAATCCTCATTGGGGCAACAATTGTCAGCCTGGGGACAACCCTGCCAGAAGCAGCCGTTTCCGTGGCGGCAGCGATTGGTGGACGACCCGGGCTGGCGCTTGGCAACGCGGTGGGTTCCATAATCTGCGACACAGGGCTTATCCTCGGCATTGCGGCCCTGATGAAGCCATTGCCTTTCGATCCCCATATCGTCAATCGCCAGGGCTGGATCCAGCTCGGTGCCGGGGCTCTTCTGGTTGTTCTCAGCCTGCCGTTCTCGTCGCTTGGCACCACCTTTACAGAGGGTGGCCGGTTTCCCCAATGGGCCGGCTGGCTCTGCCTGGTGTTGTTGGTTATTTATATTTGGAAGTCAATCAAGTGGGCCCGCTCAGGGGAGGGGATTGAGCAGCCTGAGACGGAGATTGATGAGGCCAAGATGGGAATGGTGGTAGCCAAGCTGGTCTTGGGGATTGCCCTGGTCATCCTCGCTTCCAAGGTGCTGATTCCAACAGTTGAGGAGACGGCGATCCGATTGCATGTGCCGGAGCCGATCATTGCCGCGACCCTGGTTGCCTTCGGAACGTCCCTACCGGAGTTGATTACTGTCCTAACGGCCGTCCGCAGGGGGCATGCCTCCCTTGCCCTGGGAAACATCATCGGAGCGGACATCCTCAATGTCCTTTTTGTCGCCGGGGCCGCGGCTGCTGTTACACCGGGTGGCCTGCAGGCGGATCCGCGCTTTTTCCAGCTTCTCTTCCCGGGAATGATGTTCGTCCTTATAGTCTTGCGGTTGTCCGTCTTCTTCTCGGGAACGGAGCTGAAGCGCTGGAGCGGAATTGTGCTTTTGGGAACTTATATTGTTGTCACTGTTTTATCCTACACTCACTAGGGAGATTAAGGCTAAGATTAAGGCTAAGATTAAGATTAGGATTAAGATTAAGATTGGGAATTTATGGAGATGAGACCTGTTGTATTGATTATCCGTGACGGATGGGGTGAGAACCACAATCCGGAGCATGATTCGTTTAACGCGGTCAAGCTGGCGAGCACACCGGTTGCCGACAAGCTGACCGCCGGGTGGCCCCGGACCGAGCTGATGGCCTGCGGCTTGGACGTTGGCTTGCCGGAGGGCATCATGGGCAATTCGGAGGTTGGCCACCAGAATATTGGGGCCGGGCGCATTGTCGATCAGGAGATTGTCCGCATCGACAAGGGTTTCTCGACTGGCAGTGTGAACGACAATCCGGTCCTGCAGGGGGCCTTCAAACAGGCCCGGGACGGCGCCCTGCACCTGATGGGTCTGGTCTCCGATGCGGGGGTCCATGCCATGTTGGAGCATCTCTACAGCCTGCTTCGCCTGGCGAAGGCAGCGGGCTTGGAGAAGGTCTTTATCCACTGCTTCACCGATGGGCGCGACACGCCGCCGAAGTCGGGCATGGGTTTCATCCAGCAACTGGAAGCCAAGTGCGCGGAAATCGGTATCGGGAAGATCGCCTCCGTCGCCGGCCGCTTCTGGTCCATGGACCGTGACCTGCGCTGGGACCGTGTCCAGAAGGCTTATGACTGCCTGACCGGGCGGGCCGTTGAGCGGACCGCCGAAAGCGCTGAAGCAGCGGTACAGGCGTATTACGATTCCCCCCTCGACAGCAATCGCCAGGGGGACGAATTCATTGTCCCAACCGTGATCACGGATGAGAGCGGTGAACCGGCGGGACTGGTGAAGGACGGGGATGCGGTCATATTCTTCAACTTCCGGGGCGACCGGCCGCGGGAGCTGACCCGGGCCTTCATTGAGGACGGATTCGATGGCTTTGACCGCGGTCCGAAGCTTGACCTCTACTACGCCACGATGACGGAGTACCAAAAGGGGCTCTGCGACAAGGTCATCTTCACCAAGCCACCGAAGATGCCGGACATCCTGGGCACCGTGGTTGCCGACAAGGGCATCCCTCAGTTTCGGACCGCGGAGACGGAAAAGTTCCCTCACGTCACCTTTTTCTTCAATGATTATCGCGAAGAGCCGCTGCCGGGCGAGGACCGGGAACTGATTCCCAGCCCGCAGGAGGTCTCCACCTACGACCAGAAGCCGGAAATGTCCGCCTACGGCATCCGGGATGCCGCCTGCAAGGCGATCCGCTCGGGCAAGTACGGTCTGGTGGTCATTAATTTTGCCAACGCCGACATGGTCGGACACACCGGCTCGAAGGAGGCCGCCATTGCCGCCTGTGAGGCCGTCGACAGCTGCGTCGGTGAGGTCCTCGAGGCTTGCGATGCAGTCGGGGCCGCAGCCATTGTCACGGCCGACCACGGTAATAGCGACCAGATGTTTGTTCCGGAGACCGGCAGCCCCCACACTGCGCACACCCTCAATCCGGTGGAGCTGGTCATCTACGGCAAGGATCTCCAGGGTCTGAATCTCGCGCAATCCGGCCGCCTGGCTGATATCGCCCCGACTGCGCTTAAGCTGATGGGCATCGACCAGCCCGAAGCCATGACAGGGGATTGCCTTATACTTGATAATGCGTAACCGGGCCTGAAGGCCCGACTCCCAAATTTTCGACCTACGACCTAAGACCTACGACCACTTAAAATGAAACCAAAGAAAGTTGCCATCCTGACTGCCGGGGGCCTGGCCCCCTGTCTGAATTCCGCCGTCGGCGGGCTGATTGAACGCTACACGGAAATCGATCCGTCCATTGAAATCATCTGTTACCGCAGCGGTTACAAGGGCCTCCTGCTGGGGGACTCGATTGAAGTCACGGAGGTTATCCGCGAGGATGCCGGGTTGCTGCACAAGTTCGGCGGCAGTGCCATCGGCAACAGCCGGGTCAAGCTGACGAACGTCAAGGACTGCATCAAGCGGGGTCTCGTCAAGGAGGGTGAGGATCCGCAGAAGGTGGCCGCCGACCAGCTGGTCAAGGACGGGGTGGATGTCCTCCACACCATCGGGGGCGATGACACCAATACAGCCGCTGCGGATTTGGCCAAGTTCCTCAAGGAGAACGACTACGAGCTCACGGTCATCGGCCTGCCCAAGACCATCGACAACGACGTTTACCCGATCAAGCAGAGCCTTGGCGCCTGGACAGCTGCAGAAGAGGGGGCTTATTTCTTCGAGAACGTGGTCAACGAGCACAACGCCAACCCGCGTATGCTTATTGTCCATGAGGTTATGGGACGCCACTGTGGCTGGCTTACCGCCGCGACGGCTTCCGAGTACATGAACAACATCGACCACGAGATGTACGTTCCGGAAATCGGCCTCGAGAAGGAGCGCTTTGAGGTCCACGGCATCTACATCCCGGAGATGTCCCTCGATATCGATGCCGAGGCAGCCCGTCTCAAGGGCATCATGGATGAGCATGACTGCGTCAACATCTTCATCTCCGAGGGGGCCGGGGTCGCCGATATCGTCAAACAGATGGAAGCCGATGGCCAGGAGGTCCCGCGCGACGCCTTTGGCCACGTCAAGTTGGATGCCGTCAATCCCGGCAAGTACTTCGCCGAGCAGTTTGCCGCCAAAATCGAAGCGGAGAAGGTCATGGTCCAGAAAAGTGGCTATTATTCCCGGGCCGCTGCCGCCAATGAGGATGACCTCCGGCTCATCAAGTCCTGCTCGGACCTCGCCGTGGAGTGCGCCCTGCGCCGTGAGGGCGGGGTTATCGGGCACGATGAGGATAACGCTAACGTGTTGCGCGCCATAGAGTTCGATCGTATCAAGGGGGGCAAGCCCTTCGACATTGACGTCGACTGGTTCACTGACCTCCTCGCCGCCATCGGCCAGCACAAGGGGGCCCGGGTCGATACCGCTCATTGAGGCGCCGCTCCCAGCAATTCATACCCGGTCTCCGGACCGGGGCCCCATAGCCGGTTTACGTATTCCTGAAAAGTGCGTAAAATCCTTATAAATAGGCGGTTTTCACCGAAGAAAACCCTTTACAGGGAGGGTCCCGTTTGGCCACAATCCTGTCTAGCATGAAGACCAAAAATTTACGCACACTTCTTGGTACCACAGCTGCCTGTCTTCTGGGTGGGATTTCAACCTTCGGGGCAACTACGGATCCGGTGGGGGCCGTCAACCTAACGGTTCCTGTTGGAACAACGATTTTGTCCGCCCCCTTCCTCACAGCAGTGGAGTTCCAGGCAAATGTTGACTCAGTGAGTTCCTCAGATGTCGGATTCGCCTCAACTGTGCCTACACTCTCTGGGCCGCACTACTTGCATGCCTTGACTGGTACGGATGCCGGTAGGATATTTACCATTGATTCCCAAGCCGCAAGCAGTGTCACCCTGGTAGATGTGCCAGCTGGATTGGCCCCCGGAGATACCGTTGCGATTCGGAGGTATTTGACGGTAAATGACCTTGGATCTGTTCCAAACGGAACAACCGTCACATTACTTAACCCAGGTGCTTCACCGACGGTTGCTACATTCTTCTTTGGGAGTTGGTCCCCTAGTGGAGACATCTTCATCGCTCCGGGTGAGGGGTTTGTCATCAATACCGGCACTGCCTTTGATTTGGTTCTCTACGGCTCGGTTAGCGTAAATGACGTTATTTTTGAGGCTGATGCCGGATCATCAATCGTTGGCAACTTGGACCCGGTCGATGGGACCGATGACGTTCTCGCAGCCCTGCTCAGCAGCGCTCCAAACGGCACCACCATCACCGAGCTCGTCAGTGGATCTCCCAATGTCTACACACTATTCTTCGGCAGTTGGACCCCCGACCCGGCTTCTATCGATATTACGAATTTGCGGACGATTGTCGTGAATAGCGGTTCTGACTTGGATATTGTTAATACTGGAATCGTCGTCCCGTAGTTCTTTCTTGCCATTTGAATTCAATTCAAAATAGTCTCCGCCTTTAACAACCCTCTGGATTAACTCTTCCTATCAATGAAACGTGTCCTCTTAATCCTACTCTGCGGCAGCTTGTTTTTAGCCACTCAGGCTTTCGCACAAACATACACTGCCACGGTTGAAACTGATCAGGTTCAGTCTTCAACAGGAAGTCTTATCAACTTTGGTGGCACCATCGGTGGACAGACTTTGAATTTGTTCCACGGTGTTGTGGATGCTTCCACAGACCTCGATGCTTTGTTCGACCCGGTTGTCGCCTCAGGTAATCTTTCTGGGATTATTTCTGCTTTTGAGACCATTACTTGGAGCCCGATGATTGATGGAACTGCCTTTCCCGGGCTTGAATGGTATTCCGACTTTGGTCAGTCAATTGCTGTTGGTCAAAAGCCTGTTGTGGCCTTTATGAATGCAGCTTCTCCTGGTGATCTTATCATTGGCAGCGAAATCGGTCTGGTGGAAAGTGTCGACATCGGATCTACACTAGATAACATCACAACTGGTTTCACCACTGGACAACCTTACACGGTTATTGTTGGGACATCTGGCTCAATTCAACTCACGGCAATCGTCCCCGAACCGGCACATTTCGCCGCCCTTCTCGGCGCACTTGGTCTAGCCTTCGTGATGTGGCGCCGTCGCCGCTAGAACCCGTATCCAATCTTTTTCATTTCCCGACCCGGAGTCGCATCGCGGTTCCGGGTTTTTTGATTTAAGATTTAGATCGGGAGGGCCTTGCGGAGTTTGCGGAGCCGGAGGTGGAGCCAGACGTTGAGGCCGGTCATGGTCAGGAGGGCGACCCCGAGGGCCCGCTGGAGGTGAATCAGGTTATCCTGGAGCTCATCAACCGGAGCCATCTGGAAAACGGAGAAGGGAATGAGGGCGATAGGGGAGAATCCGGTCACGGCGAGGGCGAGCGGCCACTGGTCCTGGTTGACAGCGAAGATGACGACCGCCAGGAGGATGGGTACGGCCCAGCTGACAAGGACAAACATCGCCAGCATCCCCGTTCCGAAATTTTCCTTGAGGGCTTGAAAGTAGAACAAGGTCAGCGCGGTGCCAAGGAGGAGCCAGAGTCCCTGCAGCGGATTCAATTCAATATCGGCATAATAGCCGGCCTGGTTGAGCGTAAAAATGACCACTCCGAAGAAGATGACCTGGATGAAGAGAAGGACCGCAATGAAGGGATATCCCCCGGCGGCATCCTCCCAGAGGTTCAATTTATCATGCCCGAGCCGCATGGCGCGGATGCGTCCATGCCGGAACTGCATCGGGTCCGGCAGGGCCGAGGTCATGAGGACAAAGGCCAGGTAGGTGGTGACCAGCGCCATGATGAGCGGCAGGAGAACGACTGCAATTTCCGCCCCGAGGTCGCCGTTCGACTGGAAGATGTTGAGGGCACTTTCGGCCCGGGTCAGGTTGGGCCAGATGTTGGCCAGGGACATGATGCTGAAGGCGGCGAAGGTGATCAGGGCCATCTTTTTGCTGATAGCGGGAATCGAATCCGCCTTCCACTTTCGGGCGACGATGCCGGCAAAAAGCACCACCAGGCCGGCCTGGATGATGAAGGAGAATAGCGTGCCAGACAGTGTGAGGGTGAAAAGGGGTACACTTTGCCCTGCCATGAAGCCCATGCCTTGGATAGATATATTGGCGTTGGACCCGATGACCGGGATGATTTTTTCCGCAAACACCGGTCGAACCGTCAGGAATTCCAGGAAGACCAGCCCGATATGGGATAGCTGCGGAAGGACGAAGTAGAGGAGGAAAATCAACCCTTGGGAGATGCGGGCGGACCAGCGCCATTTGCGACTGATCATCCCTGCGACAAGGCCGGTGAAATGGTAGAGCAGGGTCGAGGTGAAGAAGACGAGGTAATACGGAACAAAGGCACTCGGCGGGATGCGGCCGACAATGAGGACAAAGGCCAGGAAGGGCAGGGTAATGGCGAACATGACGTAGTGGCGGACCGGCAGGCCAAAGAGGTAGCCGATGATCTTGTCACGGGTGGGGAGCGGAGTCAGTCGCTGGTAATTGAGGACGTTATCCACCTTTTCCCGGGTGATACCACTGGCAATGCTGCCGGTGCCCATGAACAAGAGAATGATACCCTGGATGATCATCACCGGCAGGAGGGCATTGCGGGCGGCTGCCATGGCTTCCCGTCCCTGGGCAACCTGCGGGGCGTAAGTTACAGCCACCGCGAAGGCGGTGCTGATAAGGACTAGGAGGTACCAAAAAAAGGCTTTCTTGGGCCGCAGTTCGGACCGGCAGAAACGGATGAAAATGGGATTCTTGTGTAGCATGATTTAAGATTCTGGTTCTTCGTCGGGTTCGGCGGAGATGGCCCGCATGAGGTCCTCGAGGCTTGAATGTTTGGCCTGGAAGCCATGGACGGAAAAGTCGGCCTGGACGATATCCTTGAGCAGCTGTGCCTGGTGCATTTCATCCCCGGCGAGTTCGACCATGAGCCGGCTGGGATGCTTTTCATCGGAAGTGACCTTGATGTGGCGGTCCGCGAGCCATTGCCGGCACGGTTGCGGGTCCCCGACAAGGTCCAGTGCGATGACGCTGCTGGCCTGCTTTAAGGAGGAAAGGACCTGCATCACGGGGCCGTGTTCGCGGAGGCGGCCCTTGTGGAGGATGCCAATGGAGGTGGCCATTTCCGAGAGTTCGCTGAGGATGTGGGAAGAGACAATGACGGTGGCTCCTTCGCTGGCGACATTCTGGAGGGCATCCTTGAGCTCGATCCGGGCAATGGGGTCCATCCCACTGGCCGGCTCGTCCAGAAGGAGGATGCCCGGACTGTGCAAGAGGGTCTTGGCCAGGACTACCCGTTGGGTCATGCCACGGGAAAGCGTCCCGCAGAGGACATGTCGTTTTTCGGCCATCCCCACCAGTTCGAGGCACTTATCGACGGTCTTGGCCTTCTCGGTTCCCCAAATCCCATGGGCGGCGGCGAAGAGGTCGAGAAACTCCCACACCTTGAGGTTGCCGATGATGGGGGCGAGGTCCGGCATGTAGCCGAGCCGGGCCCGGATGGCCTCCGGGTCTTCCTCAAGGTCGTAGCCGGCCATGCGCACGGTCCCGTAGGTGGGGACCAGGAGGGTGGCAAGCACGTTGAGGGTGCTGGTCTTGCCGGCGCCGTTGGGGCCGACGAGGCCATAGATTTCCCCCGACCCGATAGTCAGGGACAGGTTGTTGACGGCGGTGAGGTCGCCGTAATCGACGCGAAGGTCAAGGATGTCTATTGCAGGTTCCATATCTTGATTCAATAGGCCAGGGCGGTGCTGCCGGGTCGCCGGGAGTCGGCGGCGGCGGAAAATTCGCCCGCTTCGTTGCGGTAAATGGATTGGGCGGCTCCGATGGTGTAGTTGCTCTCAATGGTGTATCCCATCGACTTGAGAATACGAATGGCTTCCGAGGGGAAGGTGCGCTCAATAATTAGCGAGTCCGGGAGCCACTGGTGATGAAAGCGGGGGACGGAGGTTGCCTCAGCAATGGTCAGGTCGAAAGCGAGGACGTTGAGGATAATCTGCAGGGCTGTGTTGATAATGCGGCTGCCACCAGGGCTGCCGGTCACCAGCCGGACATGGCCGTCCTTAAGGACAATGGTCGGGGTCATCGAACTCAAGGGTCGCTTGCCCGGTTCAACGGCATTAAATTCACCCCCGATGAGCCCGTAGGCATTGGGGACGCCGGCTTTGGCGGAAAAGTCGTCCATTTCGTTGTTGAGCAGGACACCCGTTCCCCAGGCCATGATGCCGGATCCGAAGCTGAAATTGAGCGTCGTTGTATTGGCTACCGCATTGCCATCCTTGTCCACAATCGAGAAATGGGTGGTTTCCGTGCTCTCGGCTGGCCCTTCCGGAAGGCCGGGCCGGATGAGGTCGCTCGGCGTCGGGCTGATGGAATTGATTTGCTTGAGGACTCGGGCCTCATGCGCCTCGGAGAGCAGTTGCTCCATGGGAACATCGGCAAAGTCCGGATCGCCGAGATACTTGCTGCGGTCGGCATAGGCCCGCTTCATCACCTCCGCGATGACATGGACCGCCTGGGCGCTGTTGTGGCCCCATGACTCCAAGGGAAAGTTCTCCAGCAACTGCAGCATCTGGACGAGATGAACGCCGCCCGAGCTGGGCGGTGGCATGGAGTGAATGGCATGTCCCTTGTAAGTGCCCGTTACCGGTTCCCGCCAGACTGGCTGGTAGCTGGCCATGTCCTCCATGGTGATGAGGCCACCCTTGTCAGCGAGGGTCTCCACGATGGCCTGCGCGGTTGAACCGGTGTAAAAGCCATCCTTCCCTTTCTCAGCAATGGATGCCAAGGTTTGCGCCAGGTCCTCCTGGATGAGGATCTCCCCGGCCTTTCGCGGCTCCCCGTCGCTCCCATGAAAAACCATCCGGGCTGTTTCATCCAACCGGTTGTCCCCGGCTGCTTTCTCGAGGAGGTCCTGGAAATGGGGAGAAATGACGAATCCTTCCCTGGCGAGGGCAATGGCCGGTGCCATGAGCCGTTCCAACGGCAGGGTGCCGAAGCGCCGGTGGGCCTCGAGCAGGCCGGCCACCGTACCCGGAACACCGACGGCGAGCGGGGACTTGCGGGAGAGGTTGGCATCCGCTTTACCCTCGTCATCAAGGAACATATCCCTGAAGGCCTTTGCAGGGGCCATTTCCCGGTAATCAAGGGCGAAGGTTTGGCCACTGCCGGCATCGTGGTAGAGCAGGAAGCCGCCCCCGCCAATATTGGCTGCCCGCGGCAGGGTAACGGAAAGGGTGAAGCCAACCGTTATGGCGGCATCAAGGGCATTGCCTCCTTCCCTGAGGACCTGCAGGCCTGCTTCCGTGGCGTGTTGCTCAGCCGTGACCACGGCACCGTTCATGCCCTTGACCGACCAGACGATGTGCTTGGGCCGGTAAATGGGGTCAGCGCTCAGCATTGCCGGGAGGCAGGCGAGGAAAATCCACACGGTTACAAGCTGAAGCCGAAGCATGGCGAACAACATGGGCCAATTCCCGCCATTTGAAAAGCCCGAAGCGGCTTTTTGTCCGTACGGGTGGCCCGGAGAATCTTGCAAAATGAGTTGACCGGGAAATGCCGATGACCTTTATTGGCCGTTTTTTCAAAGCCCATTAATCATCAAAACGATAGGTACCGTGAACGTTACGATTAACGACATCAGCGAAACGCGAAAAGACGTGGTTGTCACCATCAGTGGCGACGAGGTTGCACAGGAAGAAAGCCGCATCCTCAAGTCTTTCATCAAGCAGGCCAAGGTGCCGGGTTTCCGGCCCGGCAAAGCACCCGAAGCACGGGTTCGTCAACTTTACGCCAAGCAACTGAACGAGGAACTACGAGGCGCCCTGATGCGCTCTGCCTACGACGAGGTGGTCGGGCAGGATAATCTTGACGTCTACAACATCGTGGAGTTTCCGGAGCCGGGGGACTTCCTGGCCGGCCAGGAGATTTCCCTCGACCTGACCATAGACGTGAATCCGCAGTTTGACCTTCCGGAATACAAGGGCATCGCCATCGAGGCCCCGGAGACGGAAGTTGAGGATAGCGAGATTGACGAGACCATTGACCGCATCCGGCGTCAGCGGGCCGACTTCGAGGTGGTTGACCGGGCGGCAGAAGCCAAGGATTACGTCAAACTGAGCTATACCGGGACAATTGCCGGCGATCCCATTGCCGATCAACTCAAGGACCAGCCGCGCCTGCAGGCGTGGGGTGCCGTCAAGGATGGCTGGGAAGAGGCCGGCACCGATGAGGCCAAGGAATTTGGAGTTCCGGCTGTTATTGACGCCCTTGTCGGGATGAGTGCCGGGGAAAGCAAGACTGTCGAACAGACGCTTGCCGACGATTTCGCCGTTGAGGAACTGCAGGGCAAGACGGTCAACTATGCCATCGAGGTGGCTGAAGTCAGGGAGCGGAAACTGCCCGAGATCGACGAGGAATTCCTCAAGAGTGTCCGGGCGGAAAGCCTCGAGGATTTCAAGGCCCAGATCATGGATGAGCTGGAAGCCCGGAAAAAGCGTGAGTCGGAAGACAAGCAGCGCGACCAGATCCTGAAGTTCCTCGATGAAGCGGTTGATTTTCCTCTCCCCGAAAGCGCTGTCGAGGCAGAGACCCAGAACGCGATGGGCCGCATCATCAACCAGAACATGCAGATGGGCATGGCCGAGGAAGAGTTCGAGAAGAACAAGGAAGCGATCTTTGCCGGGGCCAACCAGGCCGCCAGTCGGGACGTCAAGCTGCAGATTATCCTCAACCGGGTTGCCCAAGCGGAGGAAATCCAGATCGATAATGAGGACCTGACCCGTGCTGTCTACGGCATGGCCATGCAGCAGCAGCGCAAGCCGGAGGAACTGGCCAAGGAATTCCGCAAGGACCGTGGCCGGTTGGTCCAGCTCCAACGGCAGATCCTCTTTTCCAAGACGCTTGATTTCCTGCTCAAGGAAGCCAGCGCCGGCAGCGCTGAAAAATCGGAATCCTGATTGCGCTCCCTGAAAGATCGGCCCATCTTGTTGGCATGAGTTACTATTTGCCCTTACCGCACGTCGTCGAGAGTGACGGCCGCACCGAAAAGAGCTGGGACATCTACAGCCGCTTGCTGAAGGACCGGATCATCTTCATCGGGACACCGATTGATGATTATGTCGCCAATGCGGTCATCGCCCAGATGCTCCTCCTGCAGATGGAGGATCCGAAAAAGGATATCCAGCTCTACATCAACTCACCCGGCGGCAGTGTCACTGATGGCATGGCCATTTACGACACCATGCGGTTCCTCAGTTGCGACATCAAGACCTACTGCATGGGACAGGCTGCCAGCATGGCGACCGTCCTCCTTGCCGCGGGAACGCCGGGCAAGCGCTTTGCGCTGCCACACAGCCGGATGATGATCCACCAGCCGACGGGTGGGGCAACCGGCCAGTCTGCCGATATCTCCATCGCTGCCCGGGAAATCCTCCGCTGGAAAAAGACCATCAATCAGGTCCTGGCCGAGCATTCCGGGCAGGATGTGGCGAAAATCGAGGTCGATTCTGACCGTGATTTCTACATGACGGCTGAAGAGGCACTGGAATACGGCCTTGTTGACCAGGTCATTCAGTTCAAGGACAAGTGAAAGTCATAGGTCGAAAGTCGTAGGTCGTAGGTTCCTTTGACAGAAACCTTTGACTTGCCCGTGTAATTGATTGAAATACCATCTAAGACCTAAGACCTAAGACCTCTTCCCATGGCACGCGCCTCCAAAATGACCTTCTGCAGCTTCTGCGGAAAATCGCAGTCGGAAGTCCGCAAGATAATTGCCGGGCCGGCTGGCGTGTACATCTGCGACTCCTGTGTGGATGTCTGCAAGACGATCATCGACAGGGAGTTGAGGGAAGCCGGAGCGACGGCCCGGGCCGAGGCCACCAAGCCTTTCAAACTTTCCAAGCCAACTGAGATCAAGGCCATGCTGGATCTCGACGTGGTTGGCCAGGACCATGCCAAGAAGGTCCTCTCCGTGGCCGTCTACAACCACTACAAGCGGTTGCAGGCGGAGCTGAAGACCGACGATGAAAAGAAGGATACTGCTGCTTCCGCTGAGGAAAGCGAAGTCCGTATCGAGAAGAGCAATGTTCTGCTGGCCGGTCCGACAGGCAGCGGGAAAACCCTTCTGGCCCGGACGCTGGCTGACCTTCTCGAAGTACCCTTTGCCATCGCTGACGCAACCACCCTCACCGAGGCCGGTTACGTCGGGGAGGACGTCGAGAACATTGTCCTGCGTCTTCTGCAGGCAGCCAATTACGATGTAGCCAAGGCCGAGTGCGGAATCATCTATGTGGACGAGATCGATAAGATTGGGCGCAAGACCGATAACGTTTCCATTACCCGCGATGTCTCCGGGGAAGGGGTCCAGCAAGCGCTTCTGAAAATCCTCGAAGGTACTGTCTGTAACGTTCCTCCGCAGGGCGGCCGCAAGCATCCCAATCAGGAATATATCCAGGTCAATACCGAGAATGTCCTCTTTATTTGTGGCGGTGCCTTTGTTGGTCTTGAAGACATCATTCGTCGACGGATGGGCAAGGGTACCATCGGCTGGGAGGAGACCGGCCACACGAACTGGGATGGCGAACACATTTTTACCGAGCTGGCTCCGGAGGATCTGGTCCGTTACGGACTGATTCCGGAGTTCATCGGCCGTCTGCCGGTTGTTTCCGTACTGGAGGAACTGGACCAAGGCCAGCTGGAGCACATCCTTACCCAGACCCGCAATGCCATTACCAAGCAGTACGTCAAACTCTTCGAGATGGAAGGAGTGAAGCTGACGTTCCGCAAGGATGCCATTCGCGCGGTTGCGGAAAAAGCGCTTATCCTGAAAACGGGTGCCCGGGCCCTCCGCTCCATCATGGAGGGCATCATGCTCGATATCATGTATCAGCTTCCTGAGTACAAGGATGTCAAGGAAGTGATCATTACCCAGGCGGTCGTTACCGGCAAGGCCAAGCCCAAGCTGAAGTACAAGGAAGACGCGGCCTAGGTTGGGGTACAGGGTATTCCAATGGACTACAGGCGTCCCGCCTGTAGTTGCTGCATGCAGCCTTGAGGATTGTTCACCATTCCCCGGAATCGCCGGCCTTCAGGGACTGGGTAAAGGCGATCAGCAACTGGACGGTATGCTCGACATCCTGCAGGTCCACCAGCTCGCTGGGGGTATGCATGTAGCGGAGGGGGATGGAGACTACACCGGTTGCCAAGCCGCCCGGGGCCATTTGCAATTCGCGCCCGTCGGTACCGGTAGGGCGGGGATCGGCCTCAATTTGGAAGGGGATATCCTTTGCCTCGGCGACCTCGACCAGGCGGTTGAAGACGAATGGATTGATATTGGCCCCTCGGGTGATGATGGGACCTCCTCCGAGTTTAAATTCGCCAAAACGGCGGTTGTCACATTCCGGGTGATCGGTGGCATGGCCCACATCAACGGCAATGGCAAAGTCCGCCTTAACACCCCCGGCGACGGCGCGTGCCCCCCGGCATCCGATTTCCTCCTGGCTGGTGGCAACGGCCACCATGCCAGCGGTGAAGGACTCCCTTTCTTCAGCCAACCTGCGCAGGACCTCGCAAACCACGTAGCAGCCAGCCTTGTCGTCAAAGGCGCGGGCAATGCCGATGGAGCCAGTCAACATCTCGAAGCCATGATCGTAAACACCCACATCCCCGATGCGGACCCGTTTCAGTGCATCCGCCTTGTCCTTGGCCCCAATATCAATCCAGAGGTTTTGCAACTCGGGCACCTTTTTCCGTTCCTCTGCATTTAGCAAGTGGATCGCCCGCCGTCCGGTGACACCGGTGACGATGCCATCGCGGGTCAGGATGGAGACCCGGCGTCCGGCAATGGTTGTCAGGTCCATGCCACCGACATTCTTGAAGTAGAGAAAGCCCTTTTCATCAACATAGGTGATCAATAGGCCGAGTTCATCCATGTGCCCGGCCATCATGATCGTTGGTCCACCCTTTGCCTCGAGGGTGGCGATCCGGTTGCCGAGGGCATCCCTGCGGTACTGGTCCGCTGCGGGCTGGACATATTTATCAACAACGGCTTGAGCCTCCGCTTCATATCCGGAGGGTGAGCGGGCGTTCAGGAGGTCGACCAGGAAGGCCGGGGCTTCACAATTCTTTACCATGCTGGTAACTATAGGGGCTGAAGGCTTTCCTGCCAGTCTGGGCGTGAAATAATTAAAAATTTATGTTAAGAAGGCAAACTTCTGGAAATTGAACTGGTCGTTAGAGCGATTCACCTACAGCGTTAAGGGAATGATATTTTACCCAGCAATTGACCTCAAGGGAGGGCGTGTAGTCCGGCTCGAACAGGGTCGGGCGGATGCTGAGACCGTCTATGCGGACGATGCAGCCGAGCCGGCAGGAAATTTCCGGAAGGCTGGCGCGGAATGGGTCCATGTGGTTGATCTCGATGGGGCATTTACTGGTAAACAGGAGAACGGACAAGCTGTGGAGGCCATTCTGGCTTCCGGCCTGAAGGTTGAGCTGGGGGGAGGCATCCGTTCCATAGAAGTTATTCGCCACTGGCTCGACCTGGGTGTCCAACGGGTGATCATCGGGACCAAGGCGGTGACGGATCCAAATTTCCTTTATGCCTGTCTGCACCACTTTGACCCGGACAACCTCGCTGTTGGCATTGATGCCAAGGATGGCAAGGTAGCGGTCAAGGGATGGATTGAAAACGTCGACCTGTCGGCCCTTGAGTTTGCCCGGACGGTGCAGGATATCGGCATCCATACGATCATCTACACCGACATCAGTCGGGACGGCATGATGATCGGGCCGAACTTCGAGGCCCAACTTGAGATGCTCAACAATCTTGAGATCGATGTCATCGCATCGGGTGGAGTGGCCTCCCTGGATGATGTTGCCCGCTTCAAGGAAATTGCCTTGTCGCATGCCAACTTGAACGGGGTCATCAGCGGGAAGGCGATCTACGACGATCACCTCGACGTGGCTGAAGCCATCCAACTGCTTCAATCCTGATCCGGCTTACTGGCACTCATGTAGTAGAGCACCGGAACAGCCATACGGCTGATGGCGAGGGAGGCGATTTCCCCGAACATGAGGCTGATGGCGAGTCCCTGGAAGATGGGGTCCGCGAGAATGACACTTGCTCCCACGACGACTGCCAGTGCGGTCAGCAGCATCGGCCGGAAGCGGACCGCACCGGCCTCGACAACCGCCTCGCGGAGCGCCAGGCCCTGCTCGCGGCGCAGCTCGATGAAGTCCACCAGGATAATCGAGTTGCGCACGACAATCCCCGCGCCGGCCATGAAACCGATCATCGAAGTGGCGGTAAAGAACGCCCCCATGGCCCAGTGGGCGGGAAGAATGCCGACGAGCGAGAAGGGGATCGCGGCCATGACAACCAAGGGAGTCTTGTAGCTTTTAAACCAACCCACCATGAGCATCGCGATTAGCACCAGGACGGCGGCAAAGGCGAGGCCGAGGTCGCGGAATACTTCGAGGGTGATGTGCCATTCCCCGTCCCATTTCATGGCGGGTTCCTGGTCATCAAAGGGAAGATTCAGGTGGTGCAGCTTCAGCTCACTGCTACTGGCACCGTAGTCCCGCATGTCGATCTCCTTGAGGGCCTTGTTGATCTTGAAAAGGGCGTAGGCCGGGCTCTCAATGGCACCCCCGACATCGGCAGTGACATAAGTTACCGGTTTCAGGTTCTTCCGGTAGAGCGGTTGTTCCGCGATGGTGGTTTCAATCCGGACCAGTTCCGACAGCGGGACCAGGGGCGCTTGGGGTATCCTCGGCGAACGAACCTGCAAGGCCAGCAGGTCTTCCGGCTTGGCCTTGGCCTCGTCGGGAAATTCCAGGCGGATGAGGACGTCTTCCCGTTCATCCGGCAGATGCAGCAAGTCAACTGCCATGCCCCGGCTGGCCAGTCCGAGAACCTTGTTTAAGTCATCCTCGGTGATGCCGTGGAGGGCGGCTTTGGCCTCATCGACGACATAGCTTAGCTTCGTCTGTGGCTCCTGGATATACCAGTCAACATCCACCACGCCATCGGTCTCCAGCATAATTTGACGGACCTTCCGGGCCAGCTCGGTGCGCCTGACCGGATCCGGTCCATAGATTTCCGCCACTATCGTCTGCAGGACCGGCGGGCCGGGTGGTACTTCGGCGACGGCGACGACCGCGCCATAGCGTTCGGCAATCTCCGTGACCACCGGCCGGATGCGGCCTGCGATGTCGTGGCTTTGCAAGTCCCGGTCGTGCTTGCCAACCAGGTTGACCTGCAGGTCGGCGACATTGGGGCCTTTGCGGAGGAAGTAGTGGCGGACGAGGCCGTTGAAGTTGAAAGGAGCGGCCGTTCCCGCATAGACCTGGATATCGCTGACCTCCGGTTCCTCACGGACGGCCTCCGCCATCTCCATGGCCATCCGGGTCGTTTCTTCCAGAGTTGTTCCTTCCTGTGCATTGATTATCACCTGGAATTCCGACTTGTTGTCAAAAGGCAGCATCTTCACCTGCACCAAGCCAAGCCCGACAAGGGCCATGGATGCCAACAACAGCAATCCGACCGCGATGAGGAAACTCCAGCGCCAGAGGCTTTTGTCCAGCAAGGGTTCCATCACCTTGTGGTAGAGCCGGGTAAAGAAATCATCCGGTACCTCATGTCCATCATCCGTTACCTCTCCGCCGGCAGGTTCCTCTGCCTTGACATGGCGACGAATGACACGAACAGCTGCCCAGGGGGTGACCGTGAAGGCAATGACGAGGGAGAAAAGCATGGCTGCCGTCGAACCTATGGGTATTGGGCGCATGTAGGGTCCCATGAGCCCTCCGACAAAGGCCATCGGAAGAATGGCCGCTATGACCGCCCAGGTGGCAAGGACCGTCGGGTTGCCCACCTCGTCGACGGCCGTCAGGGCGACTTCGGTCAATGATTTGCCCTGGCTGGACTTCATCCGCACATGGCGGACAATGTTTTCCACTACCACGATGGCATCATCGACGAGGATTCCGATGGAGAAGATGAGGGCAAAGAGGGTAATCCGGTTGAGGGTGTAGCCGTAAAGGAAGAAAACGAGCAGCGTCAGGGCAAGGGTGGAGGGGATGGCCAGCAGGACCACCAATGATTCCCGCCACCCGAGGAAAAAGAGAATGAGCAAGGCCACCCCGAAGACGGCAATACCCATGTGAAGGAGCAGCTCATTGCTCTTTTCAGCGGCGGTGTGCCCATAATCCCGGGTCACGGTGACCGTGATATCAGCCGGGATGAGGGTTCCCTTGAAGGCGTCCACCTTGGCCAGGACCTCGTTGACCACATCAATCGCATTGGCACCCGGACGTTTGGAGACACTCAATGTGACCGCACTCTCAAAGGAGCCTCCGGGACAGGTATGCAGGACATAATCAGCTGGCTCCGAGGCGGTGTTGCGGACTTCGGCAACGGTACCCAAATAAACCGGCCGATCGGCAAAGACTCCGACGACAAGGTTCTCCACATCCTCGACTGCCTTAAAAAAGTCACCCGTCTCGATGAGGACATCCTCATTGTCCATCGGTAACGAACCCAGTTGGCGGCTGGTGTTGGCACTTTTCAGGGCGGCAGCCAGGGAGAGGGGATTAATCTGATGGGCTGCCAGGGCGGCATGGTCGAGGGTGATCCGGATCTGCCGGGTCGTGCCTCCGATCAAGGTTGTTTCCGCAACCTGGTTGATGGCCTTGATGGCGTCATCAACTTGAGCCGCAATCCGCCGCAGGGTGAGGTGGTCATGGGATTCCGAGTGAAAGGTCAGGGCCAGCACCGGGACGTCATCTATTGTCCGGGGCTTGATCAGCGGTAAACTGGCCTCGGGTGGGATGCGGTCGAAATTGGTCTGTAACTTCTGGTTCAGCCGGACCAGGGCTGTTTCCAGATCGGTTCCGACTTCAAATCTGACAACGACCATGGCCTGTCCGGGACTTGAAGTGGAGTAGATATATTCCACATCAGGAATTTCCCAGAGCAACTTCTCCATCGGGCGTGTTACCCGGTTCTCCAGCTCCCTTGGCTGGGTGCCCGGCATGGAGACGAAGATATCGATCATCGGTACCTTGATCTGGGGCTCTTCCTCCCGCGGCAGCTGCAGCACCGCAAATACACCGAGTAGAATGGAGGCAATAACAGCGATCGGGGTTAGCTTGGAATCGATGAAGAACGAGGCCAACCGTCCCGCAAATCCAAATTGTGTCGCGGACTTCACTGGATTACCTCTGCCGGTTGTCCATCCTTTAAGCGGTGCCCGGGGGAGAGAACCACCCGGTCGCCGGGTTCAAGGCCGGCCAGAACCTGGATCCAGTCACCTTCACGGATGCCGGTCTTGATGATCCGCAGGCGAATGAAGTCTTCCTCGACCAGGAACACCCGTTCCATCTGGCCATAAATGCTGAGCGCTTCCGCCGGTATCCAAAGGGAGGTTGTTTCACCGGCGGGCCAGCCAACGCGCACATATTGTCCGGATCGAACCGGTGAATCGGCCGCAAGAACCAACTTCACCAGCCGGGTCCGGCTTGCCGGATCCGCCGCCGGAGACCATTCCGCCAGACGGCTTTCCAGCTTCTGCCCGTCGGCCTCAATTGCCACCACGGTCCCGTAGGGGAGGGCGGAAAGTGAGTCCGGGACCTGAACTTGGATTTCCAGATCGCCGCTTCCCTCAATCGATAAAAGCACCATCCCAGGTGTAGCCAGGTCTCCCCGGCGAACCTTCTTCGAGGTCACCGTCCCGTTGAAGGGTGCCCGGATCAGCTGGTACCCTTCCATTGTCCTGGCTTCCGCCAGTCCCGCCTCTGCCAGGCGAATCCTGTCTTCCAGCGTGCGGACGGCTTCCGCCGTGGTCGCACTCTGAGCCAGCAGTCCCTTGTCCCGCTCGTAATTGCGCTCCAGTTGAGCCAGGGCCGCTTCCGCCTGTTCCACCCGGGCTGCAATCTCGTCCGCCCTTAACTCAACCAGAACATCACCAGTGGCAACGCTCTGCCCGATCGTGAAGGACACTCTCTCAACCGTGGCCATGATCTTGGCCGCCACCAGGGCCTGCTCGACCGGATAAACGGTTCCCGGCAGCCACTGCATCCGGGTATGGGGTCGCTCCCCCACCACATGAATTCGAACTTCGGCCGCAGGCAGGACGCTCGCTTCCTCTTTTCCTTCCTGATGACCACAACCAGCCAGCAGCAGGATCGCAAATCCTATTGATACGGTCCTCACCATTTCCCCTTCCTCCAGTCTTTCTTCAGGTTTCGTCAGGACCGCCAAAGGCACATCCTGACCGCAAACCCAGCTTGCTGAATAGCATAGCCGCCGGACAGAAACCTGTAAAGGCTGCTTGCAGCAGGTTTGCTCCCACGAAAACTGTAAATAGCAAGGCCCATTGCGTCCATACTATCCCCAGGACCACGCTGATGAGGATAAAGCTCCCCGCCATCGCCATTACCGCCCGGTCCACGTTCAACTTCTTTCCTTTTTCTGCTTGCATTCCCCTACTAATTAAGCAAAAACTAAATTAGTCAACACTAAATCAATTATGAAAGAGAAGCTGAACAAGTTGGAGGAGCTGGCGGGGAGTGGTGGCCTGGAGCAGGCGACGGAGGTACTGGGACTGATGAGCCACGGGGAGCGGCTGCGGGTTTTATGTCTATTGAGTCAGGAGGGGGAGTTATCGGTGGGCCAGTTACTGGAGCGGATTGACTTGAGTGCCTCTGCGTTGTCACAGCACCTGGCGCGCTTGCGCCGGGGGGGACTGGTAGCGACGCGCAAGGAGCGGCAGACGGTCTATTACCGGGTCGGTCGGGGGGACGTGGGGCAACTTCTGGAAACGCTCTATGGATTGTATTGTGACGGAGTGAATAAATAGGATTGCTCCCGGGTTGGATTCCTGCATGAATAGGGCTTGATTTTAGATTAATACCGTTCTGCGGCATTGAGCTGGAATCGTCGATGCGTTGGAAACTCAGTGATCCCATCCGGAAAATGTGAAGCCGATTTATCGAGATAAACAAACGGTTTCATGACGGAAAGCGCACTTACCGGCAGGAACCCATTCAAGGTGCGCACACGAGTTAGTATAAGTTAAATGGATATCTATGTAGGAAATCTCGCCTATGAAGTTCGCGATGACGAACTCCAAGGCGCGTTTGAACAGTATGGCACAGTTGAGTCCGCACGCGTCATTCTTGACCGTGAGTCCGGACGTTCCCGTGGTTTTGGTTTCGTCAAGATGCCGAACAACGAGGAAGGCCAGGCGGCGATTGACGCCTTGAACGACTCCGATCTGCAAGGCCGCCCGTTACGGGTTCGCGAAGCTGAGGAGCGCAAGCCCCGCAGCGGCGGATTCGGCGGCGGCGGTGGAGGCGGTGGCTTCCAGCGTGGCGGCGGAGGCGGTGGTCGCGGTGGTTATGGTGGACGTGGAGGCAACCGCGATGGCGGTCGTCAGCGCTACCGTTAAGTGCCAGCATAACAGCCGAAATTTCTCTGGGGCGCCTGAACGATCAGGCGCCCTTTTTATTGTTGTCGTCCGATTCCAGCTCATGAGGCAGGACCGCGTAGTAGATACCGACCCAAAGGCTTTTGGCCCGGCGGTAGGTGAGGAAGGGAACAAGGACGGCGCCAAGGCCGGCAAGGACGAGGGCGATGGATAGGGATATCCAGCCTGCAAGATAGGCTAGACCAACTGGCAATATCCAGAAGAGGCAGGTAAAACCGTAATTCAGGGGGATGGCCCCGAGGCCCCAGCCATCTTCCTGTTCAAGGGGAAGCCCGCAGGACGGACAGCATTCCCTCAAGCGGTAATGGGTTCGAAAGAGGTCGCGATTCAAGCATTTCGGGCACTGGCTCTTGAGCCCGCGGGCTAACAGGACAAGCCGGGATTCCTTCATCGGATTATGCGTTCAGGGGAGTGGGATAGACCCCATCCCTGATAAGCTCCTGCAGGCGTTGCTGGACATATGGTTTGTCTCCGGGGTAGGTTACGCCGAACCAGGAAGCATCGGTCTGCAAAAGGTCACATTGTGCGCCTTCCTTCGCAATCAAGTCATCGACAAAGGTCGGGATGTAGAATTCCCCGGTGAGGGATTCACTATGGCTTTGCAGGAAGCGGTGGAAGTGACGTTCAAGGTGGGGAAAGACCTCTGCGGAAAAGCCCCAGAAGTTCATGGAAACCAATGCCTCGGGCTCAAGGCGGACTTCCTTTCCACTTTGGTTGGTTCCGAGGATGGTGCCCTGCCGGTCCCGATCGATATCGATAATTTCCTCCACCGACTGAAGCCGGCCCTCCGTTCCCTTGCAGAGGCCCCTGTTGACGCTGCCATGCAGTGACAAGGTGTGGTCGAGCAAGTATCCAACCATGCAAAGGGGTGTCGTGTTTTCCTCGATACGCTGACGGAAGTAGTTGCTGATGACGGCATAGGCATCCCGGCCGTAGAAGTCATCGGCATTGATGACCGCAAAACAACCCTTTATGACATGACGCGCGGCGAGGATCGCCTGTCCGGTCCCCCATGGCTTGGTTCGGCCGTCGGGGACAATGTGCCCGTCCGGCAAGTCATCCAGTTCCTGGAAGACGTACTCGATTGAGACCATGTTCTCATAGCGTCTGCCGACCGTTTTCCGGAAGGCCTCCTCGATATCCCGGCGAATGACAAAGACAACTTTGCCGAATCCGGCGCTGAGGGCGTCATGGACGGAATAGTCAAGGAGCGTTTCCCCGTTCGGTCCCATGGGTTCCAGCTGCTTGATGCCGCCATAGCGACTGCCCATCCCTGCAGCGAGTATAAGAAGCGTGAATTGGTCTTCCATTTCCTGCCTGATTGAATAGATTCCGGGCCCGATTTGGCAAAGATAAAAGCTTCTTGAAGAGATAAGTATACCCGAATTCTGGTGGTCCGGCGAGGGGTTGGTCTTGCCCGAATCGGGGTTATTTGATAGAAGATTTTCACTTGCATGTGGAGTTTCAAAAAGGAGGAAAGGATGAAAGCTCAAGTGAAGAGGACAATTGGATACACTGCCATCACCTGGCTTCTTTCGGTAACGGGAAGCAGCCTTCCCGGAGAGATTGCCTATGGGCCGGATGCCCGGGCGCAGTTTGAGGAATACCGGGACCGGCTGGGGGATTCCCACGTAACCTTTGATGAACCGGAAATTACCGGTGGGCCGCTGGGTCCCCTGACCGTGGGCGGGGTTGAGTTGACCTTCAGGACCACCGAGCAACGCTATCCCTCGCAGGTGACGGTGGATTATCCGGTGGTCGTCCTGCCCTACAGTTTCGTCACCAGTACCCGTAATGGAACCCATACCCTGATGGGGTCCCGCTCGTCAGGGGGGTTGCCGGATGGGCAGAGCCGTTATGAAATCGTGTTTTCACAACCGCAGGCACGGGTGGGAGTGATGCGGCTTTGGAGTACCGATTCCCTGACCCGCTTCTACAACCCGTCCGGCGAGCTGCTGGGGGAGCACCAGAACACGACCAGCCTTGAATTTGTCGCCTGGTTTGCCGGAGGACCGGACACGAATGACTGGGTCAGCCGGGTGGAAATCGATGGGACGAATCCCGGCGGAACGTATCAGGTGGGCGAGACCGATGATCTGTTCTTCGGGACAGCCAAGCCGGATGGTCCGCCGGATAAACTGGGAATCGTCCATGGGCAGGATGCCGTCGACCGCTTTACCCTCTACCGGGAGTTTCTCGGGGATACCCTTGTCGATTTCAACGACCTGGCCAATGGCCCGGTACGGCAAATTGCCGCCGGCGGGGAAACCCTGACCCTGAAGACCCTCGAACGCCGCTACCCACCACCGATTGTGGTTGTCGATTACCCGGTCTGTGTGGTTCCGCTGTACGGGGTCAATCCGCCGAGTGGAACGAACGAGCTGATGGGTTCCGGGGCCAGTTACGGGGCTCCGGACGGGCAGAACCCCTACGAGATTGTCTTCACCAATCCACAGCACCGGGTCGCCGTGATGCGTCGCTGGAACACCCACTCCCTGACCCGGTTCTATGCTGAAGACGGGAGTCTGCTAGGGGAACACCAGAACACGGCCAACCATGAATTTGTTGGCTGGGTGGGGGATCCCGGGGACGAGCGGACATGGGTCAAGCGGGTCCTTATGGAGGGCCTGCCGGTGTCAAACACCTATCAGGTCGGCTTTACCGATGACCTGCACTTCGGGAGTGAATTGCCTGACCGCGACCCCATTGAGATAACCGGAGGCTATTACAACGCCCAGAAGGAAGCCGGATTTTCCTGGCAACCGGCCCAGGCCTTGCCGGAGGTGGAGTACAGTCTCGATCTTATCAACTGGCTGCCTGCCGGGGGTGACTTGAGTCCAAGTTCCTGGAGTGGTACCGTCGACGGCGATCCGGAAACGGTCTTCTTCCGCGTGCTTAGCGGGAAACTCTTCCAGTAGCTGGAATCCCGCTATGTCCGCAGCAGGTTGAAGCGGCGGGTATCGAGGAATTCCCGCAGGACCGCATCGGCGGAGAGGCCTTGTAGTTCCTCAGTGGGTGTCTCCATGACCGTACGGTAAATTTGCCGCAGCAACGCCCCATATTGTGGCAAGCCGTAGGTTGAACGAATGCATTCGGCGTTCTGCTGGAGTGCGTCGTGATCGAGTTGATCCGGAAGGGAGGGCAGGGGTGATTCCATGCAGCCGGGGTGGTCCGCCGTGTAACGGATAACCTCGGCCTGGGCGACTTCATCGAGCCGTCCAAAGTCAATCTGCCCGCCACTGGTGACCGCCTCCCATGCCTCCTCAAGAAATTCCCGGCCGGTTGACCGGCCGTAGGCGGCGTATGTTGAGGCCAGGGAATCCGTATAACGCTCACGGAGCTTGTCGCTGGCGAACGCGGAGCAGGGGACCGGAAGCTCCTCGTAGAGATCAGCCAGACGGATGTTGTTATCCCTGAAGTCCCGGGTTATGTCCGGTAGGTCCCGGCCGCAGAGCTGCTTGCCAAACAGCCATGGCTCGAGGTAAGCGAGACCAAAGCCCTCCCCGACACTGGTGGTCAGCATGGCGGAAGCGGAGGCCACCAGATCCCCGAAGCGGATGTCGGCTTGTTCGCCTAATCCAAATTCCACTCCCAGTCCCAGTTCCCGGGAAAGGCGTGTCCATCCGTCATAATATTTGAACCATTGCGGATTTTTGGGAGCCAAAGTCGTTCCGAAGCGTACCTCCGGGTGCAGTTGGGATAACAGCAGAACCTCTCCCAGGTTCTTGCGGCGTATCCCACGGGTTGGGTAGAGGATAAGCGGCTTGCCGGATTCTGACGGGCGAGGACTTGCTTCCAGTTCGGGGACAGTGACCGCATTGGGCAACCAGTGAATCCGGGCAGGCGGTATGCCCGCCCTTTCGAGAATGGACCGGTCCCGCCCGTTGAGGACGGCGTAGGCAACTTGCGGCGCCAACGGGTAGAGGCTTTGATCATAGCCATCGAATATCCCGTCGGCAAAGGGCTGCAATTGACGGGTGTAATTGCCGGGACGGCCATCCTCGGAGAAATCGTGGATTTGCAACAGCGCCCGATGCCCCTCATCCAGCAAGCGCTTGAGAACCGGCGGGAAATTGACGTTTTTGCCAAGACCATGGTTGTGGATGTGCCACAAGTCCGGAGTTCCGCCCAAGGCGTCCTCAGCCGCCTTGAGCATTTCCCGGTAAAGGCCATCCACAGCCTCCATCGAGGCGGATTCGCAGTAGGCCAACTCGGGGACAACGACTACCTTGCAGGGGAGCGGCTCTTCCGAATCCGTGGATGAAAGGACGACGGCCTCCCTCCCCTCATCACCCAGTGCCTCCAGTGCGTTGGCGATGACCCGGGTCACCCCTCCGCGGCGCAGGTGATAATGGACAATGGCCAGACGCATCTTAGCCTGTAGCGGAATCCTCGATACCGAATTTCTGGCGATATTCAGGAATGGTCACCATCGGCGGGCGCTCTTCCTCGACAATTTCCTTGAGCACCTGCTCGTAGCGGTTCCCCTCGGCCTGAAACTGGCGGAAGGTGTTCGACATCTCCGGGAACTTGTCTACCAGGCCGTAGGATTCCATCCGGTTGAGGAAACTTTGCAGGATACCGAAGGACATTTTCCCGAGGTCCAATGTTGCCTGGTTGCGGTGGACCCGCTGGTCCAAATCCGTCTGCCCAAAGGCCTCGAGGCCGTGCTTCATGTAGACATCCATGATGTGGGAGGTCTCCACGCCGTAACCAATGGGGAAGGGGATGGACTGGAGAACCTCGCGGCGAACGGCATATTCCCCGGACAAGGGCTGAATCAGGGCGGTCAGCTCGGGGAAAAACAGGGAAAAGAGCGGTCGGACAAGGATTTCAGTCACCCGGCCCCCGCCGGAGGGGCGGACGCCCTGGGAGAAGGCCAGCGGGCGGTCGTAGAAGGCCTTGATGTACTGCATCTCATCATGATAGATGAGCGGGGCCACCAAGCCGGTAGCAAAGCGGGGGTGGATGTTTTTGATATCCGCATCGACATAGCAAATGATGTCTCCCTCCAGTTGGTAGATGGCCTTCCAGAGGTTTTCCCCCTTGCCTCGTTTGAATCCCTGGCTGGGGAGGATGTCTGCGGAGAGGTAAACGTCCGCGCCATAGGCCGCGGCCACCTCGGCGGTCTTGTCGGTTGAGCCTGAATCAATAACCGCTATTTCATCAATCAGCGGATATCGGTCCATAAGGGCGCTTTTGAAAATAATGATCTCCTTCCCAATCGTCTTTTCCTCATTGAGGGTGGGGATACAGAGGGAGATTTTCAGGTTCTTCTTCTCCTTCGCCTTGACCAGCTTGAGCAGGTCCCAGAACTCACCGTGATGGAAAGTGTTCGATTGCAGCCAGCTGTCTATTTTATTCATTTTCGAGAAGTTGGTCGATGGATTGAAGAACGGCCACCAGCTGGGCCAGGCCCTTGAACACGGGAGCAATCTGGACGGATTCATCAAGCTGATGTTTCCGGTCCCCGTTCGTGAGGCCAAGCGTCATGGAGGGAATGCCCTTTTCAATGAGAACGGAGAGCTCACTGATCGACGGGGCGACGAGCGGATCAATGTCGAGACCCCTGAGGATATCCCTCGCTGCCTTGACGAAGGGATGATCAAAGCCGATGGATCCGGGCTTGCGACGTGCCAGGACTTCCAGGGAGACATCCACCCGCTGTTCGGCGATGGCCATCTCGATCAATTCCTCAATCTCCTCCCGGATGCCCGCAACCATGCCGGGTTCCTCGCTACGCACTTCGAATCGCAGGGTTGCCCGGGTGGAGGGAACGTTGAAAGAGCTTCCGGAGAAAATGGATCCGAGGATGATGGACGTTTTGGGCACCGTCGGAATCTTGATGGCGAGGATCTGCTGGACGATTTTGTTGAGGGTGATGATGGCCCCGGACAAGCTCCATGATTCCCAATGCTGCTCCTCCGGGGTGCTGACATTGATCTCGCAGCGATTCATCCCCAGGGAGGAATAGCTGAGGCGTCCCAGCTGAACCCCTTCAACACACACACCGGCCCCGATGGTCATGGGGACATTGTCGGTAAAGAAGCGTAGCCCTTCCAGGTCCCCACGGCCAAGGCTACGGCTGGCTCCCAGTAGAATCAGATTTGCATCCATTTCAATGCCAAGAGTTTGCAGCATAACAGGCAACATCGGCAGGGAAGCCACCCCGAGGGCATTGTCCGCAATTCCCGGGCCGATAAGGCTGTCGGCCGTCACCGTGATGGTGTGGTCGATGGAAGAATCCCAAACCCGGTCAATATGGGCCGCGACAAGGATATTCTTTTCACCCGTCTTCCCGGGCAGGATGGCCGTCACGTTGTGGACCTCGTCCACGGTGACCTGATCCAGGCCTTCCTCGGTAAATCGGTCGCTCAGGAAATTGACGAGGCGGTCTTCCTTGAAGGTCGGGGCCGGGATTTCCCCAATCATTACGGCATCCGCCAGAACCTGCTCCCGGAGCGATTCCAACTTGTCACGGTATGCCGCCACGGACGCGACGGCCGTGTCGTTTTTATTGTTCCCACTCATCTCTTGTGAATTAAGAGCAGGATGCGTGCCCAGGCAAAAGGAAAAGTGATTTTCCGCTCTAGGAGGCGTACTGGGCGTAGTTCTCGACTGTTCCCGGATGGACTTCCACCCAATGCCCCGGCTTGATCTCCTTGAACTCACCGGGCTGATTCATTTCCTCCTCGGTGCAGGGAATCCACGACCGGCGGGCAAAGGCGCAGCCCGGTGGAGGATCAATGGGAGAAGGGACATCCCCCTTGAGGAGAATATGTTCCCGCTTGGCATGGGGTTCGGGGAGCGGAATGGCGGAAATCAGGGCCTTGGTATAGGCATGGATGGGATTGCGGAAAATTTCATCCGCCGGGCCGAGCTCGACAATCTTCCCGAGGTACATGATGGCGATACGGTCGGAAATGTGCTTCACCACGGCCAGATCATGGGCAATGAACAGGTAGGAGAGGTTGAACTCCTTCTGCAGGTCCATCATCAGGTTGAGGATCTGGCTTTGCACGGAAACATCGAGTGCCGAGACCGGTTCGTCACAAACCACGAGTTCCGGGTTGAGGGAGATAGCCCTCGCAATGCCGATGCGCTGGCGCTGACCCCCGGAGAATTCAAAGGGGAAGCGGTGTACCGAGTCGGCCGGGAGGCCCACCGTATCGAGGATTTTGGCAACCTTTTGGCGCCGTTCCCGTCCCTCCTTGACCCCGTGGATGAGGAGCGGCTCCTCAAGGATATTACCAACAGAATGCCGGGAATTGAGGGATTCCGCCGGGTCCTGGAAAATCATCTGGATGTCCCGCCGGTAGGGCTTCAAGGCCTTGCGGTGCAGATGGGTGATATCATCTCCCTTGAAATGGATCTCTCCACCCGTGACCTCGTGCAGTCGACAGACACACTTGCCCAGGGTCGATTTGCCGCAACCGGATTCCCCGACAAGCCCCAGTGTCTCTCCGGGCTTGATGAAGAGGCTGACATCATCAACCGCCTTGAGGTGGGCCTTGGTTCGCAGCAATACCCCTCCCTTGACCGGGAAGTATTTCTTGAGCCCCTTGATTTCCAGCAAGGGCTTCCCGTTGGTGGACGGGTCCGTATTTGTGGTTGTGGCGCTCATGTGGCGGAAGGCATTTGGTCAACCCTGACAACCGGGTGGTCCTCGACCCAATGGCCGGGTTCAATTTCAATCAGCTCGGGTCGCTCGGAACGATAGGTATCCGACTCGGCGTAGGCGGCGGCATCCGGGTGGGGTGAACGCGGGGCAAAGCGGGCCCCGACCGGCAGTTCCAGAAGGCCGGGGACATAGCCGTCAATCGTCTGGAGGCGGCTTTTGCGCTCATTTTCCAGCCGCGGAATCGATTCCAGCAGGCCCTTGGTGTAGAGGTGGGCGGGCCGGTGGAAGATGTCCTCCACGGAGCCCTTTTCGGCAACGCGTCCGGCGTACATGACAACCACGTCGTCACAGGTCTCGGCGATGACGCCAAGGTCATGAGTGATCATGATGATGGACATCCCCATATCCCGCTGGAGATCCTTCATCAGCTCGAGAATCTGGGCCTGAATGGTGACATCGAGGGCGGTCGTCGGCTCATCGGCAATGACCAGGCTCGGTTTGCAGGCCAATGCCATGGCAATGACGACCCGCTGCCGCATGCCACCTGATAGCTGGTGGGGATACTCCGTGGCCCGGATTTCCGGGGAGGGGATTCCCACCTTCTTGAGAATCTCGATGGAACGCTCCCAGGCTTCCTTCTTGGAGATGTCCATGTGCAGGAGGAAGACCTCGCTCAACTGGCGACCGATCCGGTGCACCGGATTCAAGGCGGTCAGCGGCTCCTGGAAGATCATGCCGATTTGGCCGCCCCGTACCTTGTGGATCTCCTCATCGGAGACCTTCGCCAGGTCACGGTCGCCGAAGAGCACCTGCCCGCCGAGGATCTTGCCCATCGGCTGGGGCAGCAGGCGGATGATGGAGAGCGCGGTAACGCTCTTGCCACAGCCGGACTCGCCAACAATCCCGAGGGTCTTGCCTTTCTCGACGGTGAAACTGACACCGTCTACAGCCGTTACCTGTCCGGCGTCCGTATCGAAGGCCGTGACAAGATTCCGGACATCAAGGAGTAATTCCGGCAAGGCTCGGTTCCTCCGTTATGGTTTTGGGTGCATACTGGTCATGGACCTCGATAGAGACCGGGAAGGTCTTGCCCGACTTGCGGGCCTCCTGGGTTTCCTTTTTCAAGTCCTGGTCAATCCAGGCGAGGAAGTACTCGCCGCTACTGCGGCTCAACTTGACATTGAAGTCTTCCGGATACTGGATCCAGCGCCAGAAGGCGGCCCGGTAGTTGGGCCGGACAAAGGCCGGGACGAAGGAGGCGTCCTCATAGAGGATTTCTTCCATCCGGAAGGCCAGTTGCTTCATTTCATCCGCGTCATCCGAGCGCCGGTAGGCGGAGATAAGGGCATCCAGTTCGGGAATGGCGACCGACTGCAGGTTATTGGTCTGGGTCTTGATCTTGCGTTCCGGGTTGGGCGTCACGCCGTCTTCCAGCCATGGTTTGTCGTAGGCGTTGTCGGCGTGGTAGGTCTCCCAGTACCGGGGATACATCTCAGGAGACACGTTCAGGGCGGAGAAGGTAATGTCGTGCTTCTTCTCCTGGGCCATTTTCCAGCCGGCCGTTCCGTCGAGGACCTCGAGGCGGAATTCCAGACCTGCATTGGCCGCCTCTTCCTTGAGGATGGTCAGGAGGTCCTGGAAGGTGCGGTACCCGGTGCTGAGGGTAAAGGAGAGGCGCTGGCCATCGGCGTTGACAAGGATACCATCCGGGCCGCGCTCGGTGAATCCGGCCTTGGCGAATTCCTCGAGGGCCTTGTCGACATCATAGGGCCGGGAGCGCAGGGTGGGATGGGTGAATTCACCATAACCGTCGGCGGTGGTATTCATACGGATGTAGTCGCCACGGAAATACTCATCGATGACCCGCTGCCAGTTGGTCGCATGATGGATGCCGACGCGGACATTCTGGTTGTCCAAAAGCGGCTTGGCCTGGTTGATCCATAAGCCGTAGCTGGGACGCGGAATGTCGTTGTAGAAAGTGGCCTTGTGGATGTAGCCCTTCTGGATGTCCGGATCGCTGTCCGGCAGCTTCTCATAATTGTACTCTGGAAGATTAACTAGACCCGTGGCATCCAGATCTCCCCGCTTGAAGGACTCGAACATCTTCGGAATGTCGCGGATAACCGTCAGGTGGATGCGGTCGTAGTTGTAGCGGTAGCGGAGGAATTTCTTGTCCTTGGCCCACCAGTCCTTCTGGCGGGTGAGCGTGATGGAGCGACCCTTCTTGATATCGTCTTCATTGATGACATAGGCGCCGGTCGTGGGCTGGAAGCGCCACTGGTAGCGCTGGACGTAGTCATCGCCCAGCTCCTTGAAGAAGTGGCGTGCAACCGGGACAAGCTCAAGGACACGGGAGTTCATGTCAGGCTTGGCTTCCGGAACACTCATGGAAAGGGTGTGGTCGTCATACTTGGTGATGTTGGTGTACATCTCCGTATACCAGTTGTTGTACCACGGGGCCTGGATGTAGGAGGACTGGAAGAAGAAGAACATGAACATGTAGTCATCCACCGTCACGGGCTCGCCATCGGACCAGCGGGCGCTCGGGTCAAGGCGCACATAGACCGTCTTGTTTTCCTTGTCCACGGCCCATTCCTTGGCCAGCTCAGGATAGTAATAATGCCCGTCCGGGCCAATTCCCGTAACGTTGGGGTGGCGCTTGGCCATCCGCATGGCAACATCGTCGAGAATGTAGGGACGAAATCCTCCGTTGGCATCCGGGCCGACACGGCGTAATGTCCGGGGAAAGTCCTGCAATGCGGAATAAATGGTTCCCCCCTTCTTGGCATTTGGAGACCCAAAGTCAGGCAGGTCCATTCCGTTGGTCCAGTTGAGGCCCTCCGGGATGTCGGCTATTGTCTTGAATTGGAAGAAGAGCGCAACATCTTCCATTGAGCGGTTGAATTCCTCCTGCCCGATGGCTCCGGAATCAAGTTTGGCCTTCAATTCAAGGGGAACGCGCTTAAAAGTGGCGTAGTATTCCTCGACCTCTGCGGTGTTGTCGATGACTTCGGCCGTATCGGCATCATCGGACCCTCCGCCACAACCGCTGAGAAGCGCGGCCAAGGCGGAGAAAAAGGAGAGATGCTTCAGTAATGAGGTTAGGGATTGGTTCATGACGTTAACGATAGGTGGTGAACTTCTTCGGGTCGAAGGCCTCGCGGACAGCTTCCCCGATAAAGGTGACAAGGGTTAGGATAAAGACAAGGGCCACGAATGCACTGGTGACGATCCACGGCGCATCGAGACGGGCTGTTCCCTGCTTGAGGATTTCCCCGATACTCGGGGTGGGCGGGGGCAACCCGAAGCCAAGGAAGTCGAGGGCGGTGATGGCCGTGATGGCCGCGGCCATGGTGAATGGCATAAAGGTGACAATCGTGCTGATGGTGTTGGGCAGGATGTGATTGAAAATGATCCTCGCCGGGCCGGCCCCGATGATCTGGGCGGCTGCGGTGTAGTCGCGGGCCTTCTCCTTGTAGGTGGCCGTTCGCATGTAGTAAGTCATGCCGGTCCATGAGAACAGGACCATGATGCCGAGCAGGATACTGACACGTGTACTGATCGAGAAACTGGTCGGGATCACCGAAAAGATGATGATGACCATGTAAATAAAGGGGACCAGCGACCAGATTTCAATGAGCCGCTGGACAAAGAGGTCAAACCAACCCCCGAAGTATCCCATCAGGGATCCAACGGTGATGCCGATCAGGTAGACCAGGCTCATGAAGGCGAGGGAGAAGAAGACCGCAATGCGGAAGCCGTAAATGAGACGTGAAGTAATGTCGCGACCCGTCCCGTCGGTTCCCAGGTAATGCTTCGCCTCGGCGTTCGGGGGTCTTGGCTTCAGAACGCCCTCGAACTGGTTGTTCTCATTCGGTCCGTAGGGAACAACCGGCATGAGGACCCAGTTGTCGCCGCCCTCCGCCTTGAACTTCGCTTGTAGATCGCGGTAATTGACCGGGGCGTTGGCCAACGGCCCTTCCAGTCCAAAGGTTTTGCCGAGTTTCACATCCGAATAGGTCGGAAAGTAAGTGTCGCCCTCATAGCGAACCACCAGGGCCCGGTTGTTGGCGATTAATTCTGCAAAAAGGGAGAATACCGAAAGGAAAAGGAGTACCAGGAAGGAATAATAACCGCGGCGGATATGCTTGAAGCGGACAATCTTCTTTACCGTCAGGGGATTGAGCCGGATGGGAATGGAGAAAATGGAAAGAATCAGGGCGATGAGGATGATGCCCAGCCCGAAGCGCCAGTTGACAAAGAGGAAGCTCAGCAGACCCAGGAAGGCCACGGTCCCATAGACCGCCACGCGCTTGGTGGGGAAGGAGATCGTCGAGGTTGGCTTGTTGGTAATCATTGGGCGTAAATCACTGGAAACGCACGCGCGGATCGATCATGGCGACGATGAAGTCACTGATGATGTTCCCCAGCAAAAGGAGAAAACTGGTCAAGAGCAGGACGCCCATGACAATCGGATAATCCCGGTCGAGAATGGCGGTGAAGCCCAGCAACCCAAATCCGTTGATATCAAAAATGGTCTCGATGAGAAAGGAACCGCCAACCAGGAGGATGATATTCTGCCCGAAGGTGGTGGCTATGGGGATGAGCGAGTTCCTCAAGGCATGCCCGACAACCGCCTGCTTGAAGGAAACGCCCTTGGCAACCGCAGTGCGGATGTAGTCCGCGGCCAGGTTGTCCATGAGGTGGTTCTTCATTAGCAGGGTGGTCAGGGCAAAGGCCCCGATGAGGTAGGAGCAGAGGGGAAGGACGGCGTGGGAGGCGATGTCCTTGACCTTGCCCCAGGTGCTCAGGTCCTCAAAGTAGATACTGGTGAAGCCACCCATGGGAAACCACTCCATGCGCGCGGCGAAGAAGACCACCAGCAGGGCCCCGAGTACATAGCCTGGGATGGCATAACCGGTGAAGATGAGGATCGAGGACATGTTGTCGACTATGGTGCGGTGCTTGATGGCCTTCACAATGCCCAAGGGTATGCAAATCGAGTAGGTGATGATCAGGGTCAGGATGCCGTAGAATATGGAAATCGGGAAGCGCTCACGGATAATCGACCAGACCGGCTCGTTATAGCGGTAGGATGTCCCCAGGTCGCCCCGGACGACATTGCCCAGCCAGTGGAAATAGGAGACGACGGGATGCTTGTCGAAGCCGTAATATTCCTTCAGTTGCTCCAGTTGCTCCTCGGAAATGGCCTGTTGCTGGTTGGAAAAACTGCCTCCAGTCACCCCGGCACTGACATTGACGGATTGCATTTCCATGAGGGCCCGCTCGATGGGGCCTCCGGGTACCACCCGTGTTATCAGGAACACGATGATGGTGATTCCGAATATCGTCGGGGGAATAAGGAGCAGTCTGCGGAGAAAATAAGAACGCATATCAGATTAGAAGAGAAGTTTGCCAATATCAGGCCTGTTTCAACCCCAAAGCGCAATTCAATGCGCATTTACTTACTCTCGGAAGTCCCTCCGGTCCTCATCCCGGCAGTCCTGCATCACCCTCAGGAAGACCTCGCGGAGGTCGAAAAGGCGGCTAATCATGGATTGACGGAAATATTCCCCGGCGGAAGCGGAATCGATCAGTGCCGGAAGGAGGCTCATGGCCAGGTTGACGCCTCGGAGGGCCCGCTTCAGGTGGATGACGCAGAGAAGGAAGTCGCCCATGTCCATGGATTGCATGGCCATCAGGCTGTGCTTTTCGGCCTCATTGAGGCTTTCCGCATAGTCCCAGCAGAGGAGGGCGTCCACGGGTCCGCTCTTTGATTTCAAGGCGGTTCGCCACAAGTAGCGCAACTGCAGGAAGAGGCCTGAGCACACCACATAGACCGGATGCCGGTGCAGGGTGTAGGGATCGGAATCCGGGTGCTCCCGGTTCTCCTCGGCGGACTTCTGCCAGGCTTCACCTTCTTCCTCTTCCTCGGGAAGGTCGCTCACGGACCAATCCTCGGAGTCCCAGCCCATCTGGCGGGCTACCCAGTCGAGGCGCTCACTTTGCCCCAAGGGGCATTCATCGTAGAAGCGAAGGAACCGAGCCACTTCCTTTTCCTGCCGCTGCAGGAATTTCTGCCAATCGACCTCGCTCCAGGAGAGATTGCCACGGTCGTCCCAATCTCCCTCGGGCTGACCTTCAAAGTTGTAATTTGTCATTTAAAAAACAGTGCTTCGGAATTTAGCTTCATAGTTGGAGGGGCTTGAGCGGTTTGGCAATGATGAAGTAGGCTTGAAGGCATAAAAATCGCCTCTGAACCAATATGCTTGCCGAGGTTTGAGCGGGCTGCCATACTCCTTGGCTCCTTCTCTGATAATGGCTTCTTCCCGTCCAGCAACCACCGTGGAAGTCCTGCATCACTCCGTCTTTTTCAGCGGGCATGTGCAGGGAGTAGGCTTTCGTTACAAGACGCTGCAGATTGCCAAGGAGTTTGAAGTCAGCGGCTTTGTCCGCAATCTACCCGATGGCCGGGTCCAGCTGGAAGCCGAGGGTATGGATGCCGAGGTCCGGGGCTTCGTGGCAGAGGTCAATGACCGCCTTTCCGTCTATATCCGCCGGACAGAGAGCCATGAGGAACACCGCAAGCAGGTCTTCATGGGCTTTACAATCAGTTATTAAAAGGGCTTCAGGACAACCATCAGGAGGGCGATGACCCCAAGGACGATGGTGCTCCACCAGAGCTCCTGGGACAGGCGCGGCTTGCGGTTGATGACGACAATCATCGCTCCCAGGATGACCCAGATGGCGACCTTGATGAGGACCCAGACCGGCCAGCCGTAGTTGAGCTTGGCCAGCAGGCCAAAGCCCCCGACGAGGCTCAGGACCAAACCGAGGCCGCTGGTGATGGCCCCGAGGCGACGGATATCCTTGCTTTCAGTACCCGTCACACTGCGGATGATCAGGCCACCGTAGCCCAGGAAAATCATGAAAATACCGGTCAGGTGGATGATTTGGTAAAATTGTTGTGGCATGAGGCTTGAGTGAGGCGATTTTCTATGGAATGAAAAGCATAAACCATGATGGAAGATAAATTTAGAGCGACGGTCCGGCAGCATCTTGCGGTCATTCTGGGACGGGAGAGCGGCGACCTGGCAGCCTCCCTTAAGGCCCTTGATACATTGAAATCCGATGCCCGGGGCCACCTTGCCCATTACCTGGCCAAGCGGAGCTACCAGAAGGCATGGGTCCTGCTCGAAGGCGGAGACCCGGAGAAGGGCGTTTGCTCCTGAGCAGCCATGAGCCGGAAAAAGGAACGCATCGACACCAGCGGGGGTGAAAACCTTTCCGCGGACAATCCCTTTGCCAGTCTCGGGGGGCTGGATCTCCCGCAAGCCAAGCCCGTCCAACCTCAGCCGGCCGGGGAGAAGAGGCGTGGCCAGCCCAAGAAGCGGGAGACGCTCCTGCTGCGTCGCCTCAAGGCGGGCAAAGGAGGGAAAGTGGTGACCGAGATCAGTGGATTCACAGGAGCCCCGGAGGTGCACCAGCGCCTGCTCAAGGAACTGCAGGCAGCGCTTGGCACGGGCGGCACCTGCAAGGGCAGGGTGCTGGAATTACAGGGGGAATGTCGGGAGAAACTGAAGCCGCTGCTGGAATCCCGGGGCTACCCGGTCAAGGGTATCTAAGGCTTGACCCCCTTTGCTGGAGCAAGTGAACATGACCGGCTTATGAACCGCGTCTACATCAAGACCTATGGTTGCCAGATGAACGAGCGTGACTCGGAGGCTGTATCGGCCCAGTTGCGGGATCGGGGCTATACCATCGTCGGCGATGAGCACACCGCGGATATTGTCCTCCTGAACACCTGCGCTGTCCGGGAACAGGCGGAACAGAAGGCCATCGGCAAGACGGGCCATCTGGCCAAGCGCAAGAAGGAGGATCCAAACTTTGTTCTCGGCCTGATGGGCTGCATGGCGCAAAACCGGGGAACGGATTTGCTGGAGAAGCTGCCGGACCTTGATCTGCTGGTGGGAACACAGAAGTTTCACCGGGTTCCGCAGATGCTGGACCAGTTCATCGCCAGCCAGAATGGAATGGGCCCGCGCCCGGCCACGCTTGTCGATCTGGATGAGGAGAGCGGTTCGGAGGAGACGATCCGCGAGCATATCAGTGAAAAGGCGCAGGTATCGGCATTTGTCAGTATCATGCAGGGCTGCAACATGCATTGTACATTCTGCATCGTTCCCAAGACCCGTGGTGCCGAGCGTTACCGCAGCATGGACTCCATCTGCGAGGAGATCGAGGAGCTGGTGGCGGCAGGCACGCGCGAAGTCACCCTGCTGGGGCAAATCGTCAACAGCTACGGCATGCGGGAAATTCCCTACCGCAGCGGCATCAGTCCCTTTGTCCAGTTGCTCGAACGGGTCAACGCGATCGACGGGTTGGAGCGGATCCGCTTCACTTCACCACACCCGCGTGGCTTCCAGAAGGACCTCGTCGAGGCCTACGGACGGCTGGAGAAATTAATGCCCTATGTCCATTTGCCGCTGCAAAGCGGGGCGGACTCCATGTTGAAACGCATGCGCCGGCCCTACACCCGGCGCCGGTTCCTGGAAATTGTCGACCAGCTGCGGGCGGTGCAGCCGGATATCTGTCTCTCGACCGATATCATCGTGGGATTCCCGGGCGAAACAGAGGAGGAGTTTGAAGCCACCCGGTCGCTCTTTGAGGAGGTTGGCTTCGATATGGCCTTCATCTTCAAGTATTCCGAGCGCGCGGGGACCAAGGCCGCCGAGATGGGGGATGACATTTCCGCCGACGTCAAAGACCAGCGGAATAAGATCCTTCTCGAGGTGCTGGGAGAAAGCTCCCTCCGGCGCAACCAGGGTCTGGTTGGCTCCGTCCAGCCGGTCCTTGTCGAGGGTCCGGCCCGGAAGGGGGAGGGCATGTTCATGGGCCGCAACCCCGGGAACCGCAAGCTGATCTTTCCGGCCACCGAACGGCTCGTGGGCCAGGTGGTCCCGGTCCGTGTGACCGATGCCACCGTGAGTATTCTTCTGGGCGAACTTTGCCTCAGCGGGGTTGACGAAAACGGCTCGGCACTGCTTGCTCAGTAATTCCAATCAAATGATTCCTTCTCTTTTCACTTTCACTATTTTGTTCGCCCTTGTCCTGCTCGTGGTGGGCATCCCCTTTCTGGCTTTTCCGGAAAAGATCCGGGAACGCGTCCTGGCCTTCCCGCGCAACCGAATCGCGGGCGTCGTGCTGATGCTTCTGGGAGGAGCCTGGTTCCTTTGGAAAATCTGGATGCTCGGGCAGTCCGACTTTGGCGACTACAAGGAGATTCTCTTTGCCCTCTTTGCAGCAACCCTGCTGGGGACCATTTTTTATGTCCAGGACTTCCTGGCCGTCAGGGGCCTCGCCGTCCTCGTGCTCTTGAGCGGGAATGTCGGATTGAAATCAGCCTTTGGACTGTATGATATCCCGGAGCGGCTGGTTCTCGTATCGCTGATCTACCTCTTTGTCACGATTTCCATCTTCGTTGGTGTGATGCCATACAAGATGCGGGATTTTCTTAACTGGCTTTATGTCTCGACGGCACGTGCCCGGGCATTCGGGACCGTTTTTGTGATGATGGCCCTCGCCCTCCTGGTCGCTTCCTTCCTCTACTAGAGTCATGGGGGAATCGGGACAGCGCATCACCGGTTCGCCCGTATTCGGGTTTTTGCTGGCGACGGCGGTCAGTCTCGGGATTTACGCGGTCTATGGATTTGAGGGCTGGCTCTACCGGGATGATGCCATTTACCTCTATGCCGGCCAGCAGTTCGCCGATGGAGTTGCTCCGTATATTTCGATTTTTGACCACAAGACACCGCTAACGCCCATCTTGAGCGGTCTCTTTGTATCCATGGGGCGACTCACCGGACTCGAGGATGTCCTTGCGGTGCGCGCCGGATGGTGGGTCATGAGCGGACTGGCAGGCGGATTCATCTACCTGCTGGGTCGACTCCTCTTCCGTAACGCCCTTGCCGGGCTGATTGGCGCCATGGCCTTTACCGGATTCTGGAGCTTTGGCCGGGAGGCCGTGTCCGGGCCGCGGGCCAAGACCCCCTTTGTCCTGTTTGAGGTGGCATTCCTTTACTTCGCTGCCCGGCAGCGCTGGGGATGGGCCGGATTTTTCGCGGCCCTGGCGACCTGGGTCTGGCAACCGGGGGTGGTCTATGTCCTCTTCGCCTTGTTGGCCCCTTTGATCATCCATAAGGAGGACCGTGAAAAGCGGTTCAGTGGCTTGGGCTATGCCGCCCTGGGAGTTTTTATCCCCTGTCTGGCCCTCTTCGGGTATTTCCTTTCCAAGGGTGCCCTCGTTGCCCTCATCGATGGCAGTGTCGTCTTCAACCTGACTTACCTGGATCGTCCGCCTTTTGATTGGTTCGAACACCTGATGGCGCCGGTGGCATCCCTCTTCAAGGGCTATACCCTGATGGCGGTGCCGGCGATTATGGGTCTGCTTTACCTGCTCCTCCATGGCCTGACGGTTTACCGCCACCCGGTGCACCGGGTCCAGGAGTGGTCGGCCTGGATGCCGCTTCTGGGGACGCTGCCCTTTGTCTTCCTCTGGACCTTTCTCGATTTCCAGGGAGCGGCCGACCTGTATCCATTTCTTCCCTACATGGCCATAGGCATGGCTGGGCTTTTCTGGAAGCTTTCGGAGGGCATTTGTTCGTTGCAGGGATTGTCGGGACTGACGCCCGGGCGGGTCGGCTCCGCCGTTGCTGTGGTGTTGGCACTCGCCTCGGTGCTGCTTTATCATGGGACCTCCGAGGACGGTCTCAAGGCCCAGCGTGTTTCAGCGGAGCAGGTAGCGGAGCGCTTCCCGGGAGAGGAACAAATTGCATCTATTGGCCTACCCGAACTGCTGGTCCTTACCAAGCGCCAGAATTCAAATCCCTACGGTTTCATTATCGCGGGCATTGACCGCAAGATCATGGCCGAGTGGCCGGGCGGGATTTCCGGGTTTATCCGCTCCATGGAAAATTCCGGGGTGGAGGCGGTTGGTATTGGCCCCACTGAGGGGGAGCACAAGGATCTGCTGTTCGAACACCTCCAGCGAAGTTACAAAAAGGAACGATTTGGTTATTTTGATGTTTATGTCCGGACTAAAGTAGCGGATAAACCCTCTGACCCTAAGACAAACTGAATTATGGAAGATGTAATCATACTTGGAACCGGTTGTGCCGGCCTAACCGCTGCCATTTACGCAGCGCGTGCAAATTTGAATCCGCTGGTCCTTGAGGGAACCCAGCCGGGTGGACAGCTGACAACGACCAGCGAGGTGGAAAATTTCCCGGGCTGGCCGGAGGGCATCGATGGATTCAGCCTGATGGACAAGCTTCGCAAGCAGGCGGAGCGCTTCGGGGCACGGACCGAGTACTCCCGCATCCAGTCGGTTCACTTTGGGGGCGACAAGAAGGTCCTGACCTCAGAGGACGGAAAGGAATTTGAGGCCAGGTCGGTTATTATTGCCACCGGTGCGAGCCCCCGCCTCTTGGACATTCCTGGAGAGAAGGAGATGTTCGGCGGCAAGGGGGTCACGACTTGTGCCACCTGTGACGGGGCCTTTTACCGCGACATGGAGGTGATTGTTGTCGGGGGCGGGGATAGTGCCTGTGAGGAAGCACTGTTTTTGACCCACTTCTGCAGTCGCATCCACTTGCTGCACCGTCGGGATGAGCTGCGCGCCTCCTCGATCATGGCGGACCGCGTCAAGGCCCATGAGAAGATTGAGGTGCATTGGAATACTGTTCCGCTGGAAGTCCTTGCCGGGGAGGATGGGACGATGCGGGCGGCCCGGATCAAGGACGTTAATACCGGGGAGGAGAGCGAACTGGAGGCCAAGGGCTTTTTCATCGCCATTGGTCACATTCCCAATACCGGTCCCTTCGCCCAGGAAATCGAGACAGACCATAATGGTTACTTTATTCCCGAGTCAGGCAGCCAGGTGAAGACCCGTATTCCGGGTGTATTTGTCGCGGGCGATTGCGCCGACCATGTTTACCGGCAGGCCATCACGGCTGCGGGAATGGGGTGTCAGGCAGCCATCGAGGCTGAGCGCTGGCTCGCTGAACAGGCCTAGGGCGGGGCATGGCAAACCTTCTGGAGTCCTTTTTTCCTGACCTCGGCCCTGGCAAGTTGGAGCAGCTGGGAAACCTGGAAACTGTCTTTAAGGAATGGAACAGCCGCATCAACCTTGTTTCCCGGAAGGATATGGACCAGTTTACCCTGCACCATCTGGTCCATTCCCTGGCCTTGATGAGCTGGATCCATCTCCCAGCCGGCGCTCGTATCCTCGATGTAGGGACCGGCGGGGGATTGCCGGGGATGCCGCTGGCCATCTGCTTTCCGGAGGCGGAGTTTTTCCTCTGTGACTCCATTACGAAGAAGGCTAAGGCAGTCGAGGACATGGTGCAGGCCCTGCAACTTCCGAATGTCCAGGTCGTTAACAAGCGGGCGGAATCGCTCGAGTCGCGCTGGGACTTTGTCCTTGGCCGGGCAGTGACCTCACTTCCGCGGTTCCTTGGCTGGATTCGCGGCAATATCCGGCAGGGAGGCGGGGAATCCCTGCCCAACGGGGTTCTCTATTGGAAGGGCAGCCTGTATAAGGAAGAGTTGGAGGAGATCGGGATCGAGCCGTTCGCGGTTTACCCACTCTGGGAAAAGGTCCCGGATCCATACTTCGAGGAGAAGTACATCATTCACCTTAGCCGGGAACAGGTCCTGCAGGCAAAACTGCCCGAGGAGCAGCAGGCTTGAGCCTTTTCCTTGTCTAATCGACCACCGTGCGGCCAACCCCGGTCTGCTGCGGACGGAATTTCTGGCCATCCTTCTCAATCGTCAGGGCGGAACCGTTGGTGAAACGGATGGAGACCGGGCCCTCCTTTTCCAGAGAGAGGGTCTCCCCGGTGTTGAGCGAACCGCTGAAGAGCCGTTTCCGGTCCACGGTTTGCTCAACGATGACGGTAAGGTTGTCGGAGGCCGTGATCAGGATGCTGTCGCGGGTAATGCCGCCCGTAACTACCTCGGGTTCGGTCTGGATTGTTTCCACCGGGGTCGATGCCAGTTCCGGATTGATTGCCGGGGTATCCTTTTCCCGGGTCAGGAGCTGGATCATGACTATGAGGATAATGGAAACGAGGAGGATCGCGGCAAAGACAACCCCGATCTTTATATAAAGGGTCTTGTTTTCATTCCATGATTCCTGGTCATGGCGGGTTGCTTCCCGGTCAAGGGTTGGCGGGGGAGGGGTCGGGCGCTCACTGCGTCCGAGATTAAAGGTCAGCTCCGGTTCGGGGCCCTCTTCCTCGGGGGCTTCCGTAATGACAACCTGTTCTTCCTCGACCTCGTCCCGCTCATCGGGAATTTCCACATGCCCAAGGGAATCCCGGTCGCCGCGGGTTCCGGCACCTGTCGGACGGGTCGATTTGCCGAGGAGGTGGGCATCGTAGTCGGTGAGGATCTTGTTCGGGTCGAGCTTGAGGTAACGGGCGTAATTCTTGAGGAATCCACGGATGTAGATTTGCGGCAGGGGGATGTCGAAGGAGTTATCCTCCATGGCGAGCAGGTAATCTCCCCGGATTTTGGTGGCTTCCGCTGCCTCGCGGATGGATACTGCCTTGCGTTTGCGACCCTCTTCTAGACGTTCACCAATCATGCAATCATGAGAATGGGAAAAGTGGGTTCCTTTCAAACTAAAAAGAACAATAGGATAACAGTTGAAGTTCCTTCAGATTCTGGCTCATTGAAGAGGCATGCTGATCGACACCCATTGTCACTTGGAAAAGGCACTGGCCCGCGGGGAAGGCGAAGCTGTGCTGGAGCGCATGCAGGACGCCGGGGTCCACCGCTGTATTACCGTCGGGACAAGTCAGAAAGACTGGGAGACCTATTATCGACTTGCGGGCCGGGAGACCGGGCGGGTCGACTGGACAGTCGGCATTCACCCCT
>JBFOLZ010000030.1:0-4229 GCA_040830445.1 Puniceicoccaceae bacterium | reverse complement strand
TTATGCGAGACATAAATCCTGCTTATTCAATAGCTGGCCCGAATTCAATGAAAAACTCGACCCGGAGCTAATTGAAATCAAAGCAGGGAACAAAAGACCCTTGGCTGCCCGTTACTGCAGGCGGTCCCCAAGGAAGAATTCCCGGACCACCTCGAAGGCTTCCTTGGGCTCCCGGTCGATGGTCAGGATGCCCCAGTATTCTTCGTTGGCGACCGCATCGTAGGGGACTCCAGCCGGCGGGGGCCGGCCCCCGGCATCATGGATATCGAGGCTGCCTTCATCATCTTTCCACCACTCGTCATCAAAGGCAAAGATGGCAACCCCCGAGCTGACTTCCGGGAACCGGGCGATGTCGTTAAGAATGGCCCGCATGGCGTCAGCCTGAGCCTTTTCATTGGGCCCGGCTGCGTAACCATCGGCAGCATTTGCCATATAGCTGTCGGCGCCCGCCTCGGAAAGGTACATCGGCTTGTTGCTGATCTTGGGCCAATCGATGAAAATGCCTTCCGGATTGTCCCAGCGATAAACATTCATTCCCCAGACATCGATATTGGGGCAGGACTCAAGGGCCTGTGCGTCGGGAAGCTCCCCATGGGCAGTGGCAACCGGCCGGGTCGGGTCAATTTGTTTGGTCAGGACGGCCGCCGCATCAAGGGCGTCGTACCAGTTTTGCATGTCCCCTCCGAACCAATCGGGATGGTAATTATACTCATTGCCCAGCTCCCAGAGAAGAATGGCCTCGTGGTCCTTGTATTCGCGAACGTAGTCCGCAAAGGTGCCGGACAGGATGTCGAAATTCCCGCCCTGGTTGTAACCGATACTGATAATGACCCTGACCCCTGCAGCCGCGATGGCGTCGAGCACCCCGCGGTCGGTTATGGGCTCATAAACGCGGACCGTATTGATTCCCGCCTCCTGCATCAGCGCCAGGTCTTCCTCCAGGCGGTCAAAGCTGCGTACACGACTCCCCTTGGGCACTGGATGATAGCAGACGCCCTTGATAGTGTACGGCTCCCCGTCGATGATCAGCTTCTGAACACTGCCACCCGTTGAGACGCTGTCTCCAGCAGGGCTGGTGCAGCCAGTGAAAATGAAAAGCGGGACCGAAAGGAGGAGAACGAATACCAATCTCATACCCTCACAAAATGCACTTTAGGGCAATTATCAAGGCCAAGCGTCAAAAGGGGTCAGCCCTTGGATTTTGGCATGCCTGCATTAATCGCCAGCTTCCACCCACTGCCGGGATATTTCAGCAAAGGCCTTTTCCAGCTCAGCAACTTCCCATCGTCCCTCGATATTGATCGGACCCGTGAATCCGGCCTCCTTGAGCACCTTGAAATAAGGACGGAAGTCCTGACCGCCGGTTCCCGGGACCCGGCGCCCTTCCGCTTCGGCAATTTCCACAATGGCGATCAAGTCGGCGGCTTCTTTCAGGTCGTCCGGCGTATCCCCTTCAATAACCATGTGAAAGAGATCGGCATTGGCCCGAATCGCCGGATGGTCCGCGGCCCGGACAATTTCCGCGACCTCGGAGATGGTGTTGACGAAATTGCACTCCTTCTGGCGCAGCTGTTCCACCATGACGGTTACCCCGTGCTTTTCGGCAACCGGCCCCATGCGCTGCAAGAGGGCGACAAACTGCCGCTTGGCCTCCTCGACGGGAAATCCCTCCGGAACCCGGCGGGAACCCGAGCTGCCAAAGGTTATTCCCTTGACCCCTGCCTTTCCTGCCCGCTCAAAGGCAATTTCGGCGTACGCCATGACCGCGTCATGGTTGGCCTCCGGGCCGACGCATTTCAGATCCTTTCGGCGGATAAAGCTGTTGCAGGACCATACCGGCAGGGGTGATTGGCGAACTTGCTCGAGGCTTTTCAAAAATTTCGTCTCCGGCTCGTCCGGCCGCAACCAGCCGGCAACCGATGCCGCGACAAAGCTGCCGCCCGCCGCCTTTACCGCCACGGCCTCTTGGAGGCCTCCCCCGACACCCAACGGCGGTACTGAGGAATTACCGGCAGCAAATCCTTCCATAACCGCCAGCAAGGCCACAGTCGCCAGCGTGCAGATGAAGAATTGCCGCTTCATGCCCTACTCCTTCAACTCCATCTCCCAGACATAGATGTCGCGCTCGTTGCGCCGCACCGTCTGCATCTTGATTTTTTCAAACCCAAACCTGGCGTAGAAATCAACTGCGTTGAGGGTGGCCAGAATCTGGATCGGTCGCTCCTTGATCTCATTGCGGGCAAATTCAAAAAGGGCTTTTCCATAACCCTTGCGGTGGTCCTTTGGATCAACAAAAAGGCCGACAATCTTCCCTTCGCCCAGATGGACGTAGCCCCGGACCTCTGATTCATCCTCGAGGACATAGAAGTTCTCATAATAGAGCACTTCCGACATGCCGCGCACCGTCCGGCCGCGATGCCAGTCCTCGAGTATGTCTTCCGGATAAAACCCGGCTCCGCCGGCAGCGGTTGATTCGACAAGAATTTCAAACAGGCGGGTGGCGTCCGCGGCCTTGGCTTTGCGAATAAACTTCATTAACGGGTATGGATTAAGGAAAAGGTAGGGGCTGGTGCTCCACTGAGGGGAACCTCAAACAATCAAGCGCCAAGTGCTGCCCAGAGGCAACGCTTATTGGCTGAAACCTGAATTTTACTGGAAATCATCCTTCGGCTTCGCAAGCAGCCATGAGTTGCCAATGCTTACCAATAGCGGCTCCCCTTCCTTCCATGATGAATCGAAAGACATTTTTAAAGTACCTCGCCACAAGCTCGACGGCGATGGTGCTTGGCCACAGGACCACCCGGGCCGGTGCGTCGGCTACCACAATCCCTCCCACCGACTTGTCTAAGTTGGACACCGGCAGCTGGACTGCCATCCGGGAGCTCTATCCCCTGACCCGGAAGCGGATCTACTTCAATACCGGTGGCTTGGGACCGACCTCAAAACCGGTCCTGGAGGCGATGCAGCGACAAGCACTTCGCCAGGCCACGGATGGCGAGCACCATCACAGCCTCCTGCAGCGGGTCCGGGAGACAACGGCCGGCATTTTCGGGGCCAACCCAGACGAGATCGCTTTTGTCCGCAACGCCACGGAGGGCAACTCGGTTATTGCCTGCGGACTCGATCTGAAGGCAGGCGATGAAGTGATTTTCGAATCCCATGCCCATCCCGGTGGTTCCTTTCCCTGGCTGGCCCGCCAGAAGGAGCTCGGGATCAAGGTCCGGATCTTTGAGCCGGATCCCCATAATCCGGATGAAAACCTCCGGCGCATCATTTCCCTGATTAGCAACCGGACCCGGGTCATCCAGGTAAGCCACATTACCGCCCCGACAGGGATCCTGTTTGATGTTGCCGCAATTGCCCGCGCGTGCCGGGAACGCGGCATCTGGTTCCACATCGACGGTGCCCAAAGCGCCGGGATGATTCCCTTCAGCCTGACGGCCATCGGTTGTGACTCCTATGCCACCAGCGGGCACAAATGGCTCAACGGGCCGCAGGAAAGCGGTTTCCTCTACATTGCCAAGGCGCGCCTGGAGGAAGTGGCCTGCAGCCATGCCGGGGCGTATTCAAGCGGTCACTACGTATTACCCGACAATTTTACCTACGCCCCGTACGTCCACCGCCATGAGTATGGTACACGGGATGCCGCTTCCATCCTCGGCCTTGAGACGGCCCTCCTTCTCCAGCAGAGGATTGGGCCAGACCGCATAGCCGGACACGGGAAAAAGCTTGTCGCCCAGGCCCGCTCTATCCTGGGCAAATTCCAGGGCGTGGAGATCCTGACACCGGAACATCCCTCCATGCACAATTCCATCCTCAGCTTCCGCATTGCCGGAAATGACAGCGGTGAACTGTACCGGAGACTTCTTGAGGAACACCACCTGCGCTGCCGCAATGTCACCGAGCGCGACATCAACGCCATCCGCATCTCCTGGCACGTCTACAACAGCGAGGCCGATCTCGAGCCGCTGGAAAAGGCCGTCCGCAGCCTTGCTACCTGAACGACATCTAATCCCGAACCTGGACAATCAGCTCGATTTCGACTGCCGCGCCAAGTGGCAGTGAGCTGAATCCGCAGGCCGCCCGGGCGTGCCGTCCCTGCTCCCCGAAGACCTCCACCAGCAAATCGGAACACCCGTTGATGACCTGGGAATGGGAGGTGAAGTCCGGGGCGGCATTGACCATCCCGAAGACCTTGACCACCCGGACCACCTTGTCCAAGTCACCCA
>JBFOLZ010000029.1:0-9739 GCA_040830445.1 Puniceicoccaceae bacterium | reverse complement strand
TCCACGCTGGTCTACGGACCGCATGTCCTCAACTGGGAAGCGGTGGAGGCGCATTACAGCCTGGAAGCTCTTTACTCCGGACGGGTGGATCACCTGCATGTCGAGAAGCCACAGATTTCTCTGCAGTTCCTGCCGCCCGTAGAGGGCCTTCCGGAGCCACCTCCCGAGGTCCTCCCGGAAACGGTGCAGAGCGTCACACCCTCACCTTCGCCCGCTCCCGGCACCCGCCCGGACCCGGTGGAGCCGGCCCCGGCCGGGGCAGCGGTCACGGTTGAAGCCCCATCCTTTCTCCTGCCCGGGTTGCGGGAACGGTTGCTGGACATCCCCCTGGAAGGATTTTCCACATCCGGGGGTGTAGTGGAATTATTGCTACAAGACAAGCCGGTCATGGATCTTTCTTTTGCCGGGCAGATGGATCGCCAGCCATACGGGTTGTCCGGTGAGCTCTACCTTGAGAACGAGGAGATGCTGGCCCAGGTCTCCCTGCGGATCCCCTTGGCCGAGGATGTGGTGACCCTCCAGACCGAGGCGGTTTTGCGGCCGGAAGGCCTTGGATTACTGGCCACGGCTTGGCTGCCCTCCCTTCCCGGGATGGGGGAACTTCCGGGAATCCTCTCCTCCGGGCGGCTGGTGATGGACGCTCTCCTGGAAATCCCTTCAGCCTCTGCCCCCTACGGCAGCCTTGAGGCCTCCATTGACGAATTGCTGCTGGAAATGCCTTCCTCGCCAGTGCAAGTACAATTGAGCGACCTGCTGCTGGCAGGAACCCTGCAGGAGGATGTATTTCGCCTGCAGGGAGGGGCCGGACTCCAGTTCCCGGCGCCGGACGATCTCCAGGTGGAGCCGTTCTCGATCCGCTTCAATTACGAACCGGGTGCTGCTGGAACGATTGATACGGAAGCCTTTCGCTGGAGTTATGGAAGCCTTTCCGGACTCACTGCCCTGCGGGGATTCCTGCACGAAGAGGGACCGGAACGTCACTTGCGCACCGAAGTCGCCTTTTCGGAGTGCCAGACCCCTTACTTTGAAGTGGAGCCCTTCTCACTCCTTGTTGAGGCGATGGGAGGCCATTACACCATTGCCGCCAGTCCGGCCGGACTAAGGCGATCCGGGACAATCTGGCTCGAACAGCTGGAGGCAAACTGGGACGCGAGTCAGCAAACGGGCACTGCCAACCTGAAGGTGTTCGGTGTAACTGGAGGGCCGATGGGTGCTCTTTCCGCAAGGGTCGTTAGGTCGACTCCTGATACGCTTGAAGCGACATTTGAGTTCCAGGGTCCCGGGGGGGAGGGTTTCCTCAACGGTTCCCTCAAGAAGGTGGAGAAAAACATTGATGCCGCGTTAAAGGGAAAGGCCTCCCTTGACTGGATAAATGAAATCGTGAAGTGGAACTCGCCCGGTCCATTCCACCTCGACGGACCGGATCCGATGGTCGACTTCAGCCTTACCGGCAAGGCGCCCTTCTTTTCCGGGGAATTCATGGTCAAGATGGATGGAACCTCCGCCTGGCTCAGCGAAGACCTGCGGGTGGAAGGTCTTCGTGGCGACATGACCTTGGAGATCCGCAGCTTGCCCCGGACCGCGGGGTTGCAGAGCCTCAAGGCAGACCTCCTCTCCAGCGGCCAGTTCGTCCTTTCCGATATCGAGCTGGACTGGGAACTGCCCACTTTCCGGACCTTGGCGGTGCGTCGCATGGAGGCCCGGATCGGCGAGGGGAGGGTCAGCTTGAAGCCATTCACTCTGGACCCGATGAATCCCCGCATCCGTACGGTCCTGCAATTCCAGGGCCTGGATGGCAATGAACTGCTGCGCTGGCTTGGCGAGGAGCGGTTCCGAATAGAGGGAGCGGTCTCCGGGCAACTGGCGGTTGGATGGGAGAACGGTTCCCTGGTCCTGGGGAAGGGTCTTATTCATCTGGATGAAGGACAGAGCCGTGGCCGGTTCATTTTCGCGGACCCGGAATTCCTCAAGGAGCGCTTTGCTGCTTTCGGGGGCGTGCCGGCTGAATTGAAGGAACGTTTTCTCGACACCTTGCAGCAGCAGGGCATCCACATCACTTCCCTTTCCGCGGAGCTTCGCGAAGCTGACAAACCCGACCACTTCCTATTGCGGGTTGCGGTTTCCGGGGAATCGAGGACCGAGCTGCTGGAGGTGCCGATCGAGGGCCTGGTCATCAACAACATCATCTCGGCCGACGACCTCGGCTACCTCCTTGGATTGCTGGGTCCAATCCAGATTGAGGCCCGCTGAGCCGGTGCCGAATCCTCCCCCGGGATTGACCTGCTTTTGGGAATCCGCTACAAGCGTTTCCATGAAGAACCCAAATTGCCCGGTCCGGTCACTGTTCTTCCGCCTCGCGGGAATGTCAGCCTTGATGGCCTGTTTCCCGGCCTGCGTTCAGGTAAAGACCGAACCGATCCGAATTGAGCCAATCTATATCGAAATCACCGTGAACCACAAGGTGCAGCAGGAGCTGGACGATCTCTTTGCCGATATTGACCAGGCGTCGGATACGGCAGACTACGCCCCCGTTACCACACCTGAAGAGTAACCCGATCTTTCCCGTCATGAAAAAACCCATCCTTTCCTTTCTCCCGTTCCTGTTCCTGCTGGCCGTCCTTCCGGGGACCGCCCTGGCGAATCCGGCCAAGGAGGCAACCGAGCGTATCAAGGACCGTCTCGCCCAGGTGGACAGCATGAAGGCTGCCGGTGAAGTGGGTGAAGACGCCGTTGGATTCCTTGCTCCCCGCAGCGAACTGGGGCCCCGGCAGCAGTCAATCCTCGATGCTGAGAATGCGGACCGGCGCATCATCTACGCGGCCATCGCAAGCCGCGCCGGCCAGACCGTGGAAGCTGTTGGCCAGCAGCGGGCCATCCAGATCGCCACCCGGGCCCGTCCGGGAGTCTGGTTGCAAAAGCCGGACGGCGAGTGGTACCGGAAACCCTGAGGCGGTTTCAGGCAGGTCCCGGCCGGTTGATCACATCCGGACCCGCCTTGCCGGCGACGCGATGATATTTGCCGGTCACCTTGTCTTTCTCGTATTTGGTAAAGCCTGATTTTTCCAGCTTCTTGTTGTCGAGCTTCTCCTTCGTCTGGCCGGGCGTATAACGGGTGGCCAGGTTGGGTGGCAGGAAGACCCGCCGGACCGGAACCCCGGTATCGGGGTGCGTGCTCAGGGCCTCATCCTGCATCGATTGGTGAACCTCAAACCGCTCCCCCGGCGTCCCGTCGGGATTCAGGCATTCGTAGACGTAAATCGGCATGTTGGTAAGGTAGGCATGGAGGGCCGCATTTCCAGCCTTATCCATAAAATTGCTGTCAAGTGTCCATGGAGCTGGACTCGGGACTTGATGAATCCGACTTTTCTGATCAGGCTGGCCACAACTCTTATGTCGGATCTCGCCCCAGCCAAGCGCCCGCCAATTCTGCTGAACCATGTCATTGGGTTCCTTTTTTACCTGGGTGCTGCCGGGATTGGCCTCGAGATGGCCCTGTGGCAGCAGTACGCCCCCCTTATCTGGCCGCCGGCCGGCGTCGGGGTGGTGTTCCTGCTTCTCGGGCGGATGCACCTGTTGCCGGTCATCTTCTTTGGTGCCTTCGTGGTGCGCCTTTTTGAAGGCGGTGGCATCCCCGATGCCCTTGTTTTCGGGGCCGCCTACTCGCTGACCAGCTACCTGACCTTCCTCGCCTTGAAGCGCTACTGTGGCTTCCGCAACAATCTTGAGCGGATCGTCGATGTCGCTTCCTTCCTGTTCTTTGCGGTCCTGCTTATCCCGGTACTCAGCTCCCTGATGACCACAACCGCGATCTGGGTTTTCACGCCGGACTTCTGCCCGGACTTCATCGCCATGAATTCCGTCCGCTGGCTCAGCGATGCCCTCGGGGTCATGGTGGTGGCGCCCTTCCTGCTCGTCTGGTATTCGAAGACCCGCATCAACTGGCGCAACGAGCAGACCGTCGAGGTCCTTGTCTGGATGGCTGTCCTCATTTTCCTCGGGGCGCTGGTTTTCCGCAACTGGGCCCCGACCGACACCCTTCGCTACCCGATGGAGCTGGCCATGTTCCCCATCATGGCATGGGCTGCCATCCGCTTCGGGCAGCGCGGGGTCACCCTCGGCATCCTCATCGCCTCGATGATGGCGGTGTGGGAATTGCGCGACGTGATTGGACCGGATGCCGTCAAGACCATCAGCCAGCCGCCGGGATACCTGTGGGTTTTCGTGGGGGTCCTTTCCCTGACCTCCCTATTCCTGGCTGCCACCTGGACGGAGTTGAGGCAACGGGAAGACCAGTTGCGGACCAACGAGGAGCGCTTGCGGGCATTTGTCCATGCCATGCCGGACCTGGCCCTTGTCTTCCAGGAGGACGGGACCTGTTCCGAGATCTTTGCCCCGGTGAACAGCCATTTCCGGGATCGTCTCGATTCCTTCCGCAACAAGCCCCTGGAGGCCATTTACCCGGCCGATCTGGCCCGCAAGTTCCGGGATACCATCGGTGAGGTTGTCCGCACCCGCGACCTGGCCATCATCCGCTATGCCATTTCCGTTGACGGGGATGACCGGATTTTCGAAGGACGCTTTGCCCCCATCGAGGTCTTCGGGGAACAACCTGCCGCCGTCATGGTGGTCTCCTATGACTTGACCGACAACCAGCTGGCGCGGCAGGACCTGCAAAAGCGCGATTTGCTGCTCAAGGCCCTCACCGAGGCGGAGGGCATCCTCCTGCGGGAGAACCTCTACAACCGGGGGGTCCGGCGGGCCATCGAATGCATCGGAAAGGGAGTAGCCCTCGACATGGTCCAGGTTTACCGCATTCACAAGGATACTGGCGAGGGCCCGCGCCTGGAATGCACCCACGAGTGGATGCGGGAAAACCCCCTCCTGTTCGGTCCCCAGGTCGTCACGGCGGAAACCCTGACCAAGTTGTCCCCGCTCTGGAAGGAGATCTTTGAGAACGGCCAGGAATGGGCCTTGCATTATTCGGAGGCGGACGAGGAAATGCGCAATTTCCTCAACCTGCTGGGCATGCGCTCCATCACCATGGTGGGAATGAATCCTGCCGGCGGGGATACGGCCTTCATCCTCTTTGGCAGTGCGCTGGAACGGTCCGGCAAGGACCGGCACACCAACGCGGTCCTGCTCTCCATTGCCGAGAGCCTGCGGGCCTACACGGAGACCCAGCTCAACCAGGATGAACTGAACCGGGCCAAGGAGGCTGCCATCGCCGCGGACCATGCCAAGAGCGAGTTCCTTGCCATCATGAGCCACGAAATTCGCACGCCGATGAATGCCATCATCGGGTTCTCCGATTTGCTCCACCAGACGGAGATGAATTCCCAGCAAAGGGAGTACGTCGACATTATTCTCCGCAGTGGCAACGACCTGCTCGACCTTATCAACAACATTCTTGATTTCTCCAAGCTGGAATCCAACAGCATTGAGTTGGAACGGACCCGGTTCAATATGGAGACCGCGATCATGGAATCCCTCGAGATGGTCCTGTTCCGGGCCAAGGAGAAGGGCATCGACATGCATTACAATTGTGCCGTCGATGCCAAGACCGTCTTCTGGGGGGACCCCCTGCGGTTGCGGCAGATCCTACTCAATCTCCTCACCAATGCGGTCAAGTTCACCCACGAGGGATCTGTCTCCCTCGATGTCAGCGTGCTCGAGAAGGACGACCCATGGTACACCGTTGAGTTCAAGGTCATTGATACCGGGATTGGTATTCCCGAGGAAAACCGGGGCGAGCTCTTCAAGGCCTTCCGCCAGATCGACACCTCGACCACGCGGGAGTATGGCGGGACCGGGCTGGGCCTGACCATTGTGCAACGCCTTGTCGACAAGATGGGGGGGCGCGTTTCCATGGAAAGCACGGAGGGCGAAGGGTCCGTCTTCAGCGTGGTGGTCCGGTTGCAGCGGGATACCACAGGGGAGGCCCACAAGCTGGCCGCCAGGCCCCGGAGCAATCTCGACAAGTCCTTTGCCGAGGACTACCCATTGAAAATCCTCGTTGTAGAGGATGATCTCGTGAACACCCGCCTGATCTGCGAAATCCTCGAGCGTCTGGGTTACAGCGTGGAAGCGGTCACCGATGGGTTCAAAGCGCTTTCAGTGCTCGCGGAAGGCCGGCACAACCTGGTCTTGATGGACATGCAGATGGCCCGGCTGGACGGGATCGAGACAACGGTACGGATTCGGGCCGGGGAGTGCGGCCGGAAGGCCCAGGAGGTCAATATCATCGCCTTGACGGCCCTGGCCCTGCACGAGGAAAAGGAGCGGATCATGGAGAGTGGGGTGGACTACTACCTCTCCAAGCCCATTGGCCTGTCCGACTTGAAGCACATTCTCCGGGAAGTCTCGTCCAAGGTTTCCGGGCAGGCATGAAAAAGCCCCGGTTTTTGGACCGGGGCTGGTAAAAGATAAACTAGTTTTCGCCTCAGGCTTCGGCGAAGACATTGACGCGCCGCTTGGCTGCTTCCCACTTCACCTTGCCGTCCTTGAGGGCGAAAAGGGTGTGGTCTTTGCCGATCCCGACATTGTCACCGGGGTGGAAGCGGGTTCCGCGCTGGCGGATGAGGATTGTTCCAGAGGAAACGACCTGCCCGTCATAACGCTTGACGCCGAGCCGCTTGCTGTTGCTGTCGCGTCCGTTCTTACTGGTTCCCTGACCTTTCTTGTGTGCCATGGCTTAAATTCCTTTGTGGTTAGGCGTTGATGGATTCGATCTTGATGACGGAAAGCTCCTGGCGATGGCCCCGCTTGTTGCGGTAGCCCTTGCGGCGCTTCTTCTTGAACACGGTCACTTTCTTGCCGCGCTTGTTTTCCAGGATTTTGGCCTGGACGGAGGCACCTTCAACCATGGGGGTTCCAAATTTCATGGATTCACCCTCGCCAACCGAGAGGACGGTGTCGATTGTCACGGAGTCCCCGCTGGCAGTGTCCTGGTACCGGTTGACGAAGAGAACGTCGCCTTCCTGGACGGTGAATTGCCTTCCTTGAGTTTTGATTGTCGCTTTCATCGGAAAAAAACGGGCAACTAAAGAGGGACCGCTCGCAATAGCAAGCTATTTTATACAATGACCTGTTCACAACCCCATTCCATTGGAATTCTGTTGATTGAGGTGTGAAAAGTGCCTCTCATGGGCGTCATGACAGAGCAGACCATCAACGAGGAGCGGGAAAAGGCCCTGATTGGGCTGCTGGACGACCCGTCCCCGGTGGTCCGGGAGGCCCTTTCGGGGGAATTTACCCGCATGGGGTCCAATGGGGTGGCCCTGCTGCAAAAAGCCCTCGAGGAAACGACCGGGGAAGCGCGGAATCACGCCTCCTTCCTGCTGGAGAGCCTCGCACCTGCCGATCCGGTCCAGATGCTGGTCAATTTCATCCGCGGCCTGCACTATGACCTCGAGACCGGATTTTACCTCATCAACAAGGTGATGTCGCCCAATCTGGAGCTTGAGACCGTGCGGCACCAACTGGACGAAATGGCCCGGCGCTGCCGGGAGATTCTCGTCTCCCCCAGCTCCGAGCAGGAGAAGTGCAAGGTCATCAACCGGATTCTCTTTCATGAATTTGGCTTCCGGGGCGACCGGGAGGATTACGAAAACCCGCTCAACAGCTGCCTCGATGCCGCTATGCGACGCCGGCGCGGCCTGCCCATCACCCTTTCCGTTATCTACATTCTGGTTGCCCAGCGCATCGGGCTGGACCTCGAGCCGATTGGCTTGCCGGGGCATTTCATGGTCGGATGTTTCCATGGCGACAAGCCCTTCTACGTCGATCCCTTTGACGGTGGTCGATTTCACGACCTCGGTGGCATCCGTGAACTGCTGGAGTCGCAGGACATCCCACCGGAGCTTTACCATGTTGTTCCGGTTCCGGTGGGCGAAGTCCTCTGCCGGGCCTGCCGAAACCTGATTGGTCATTTTGAAGGCCGTGGCCAGGATGACTGGGCCAACCGGTTTCGCGTTTTCGTGCAGGAATTTGAGCGGACCCATGAGCGGGAAAGCCAGGCGTGACAGGAAGCATTATGGTGCATACGCTGGAGAGGCTTGAACTGGCTGCCCCGCTGGGGAAACGGTTGGTTGTCCTCGGGGATCCGATTTCCCATTCCCTGAGCCCGGCCATGCATAATGCTGCTTTGGCCGAGATGGCGCGCCAATGGCCGGAATTCGCTGATTGGCGATACGAGGCGGTCCATGTTCCGGCAGTGGACTTGCCCCGGGCATTGCCCCTCTTGTACAAGGCCGGTGTTGCCGGGATCAACCTGACCATTCCGCACAAGGTCCAGGCACTGGGCATCATCGAGGAAGTGGACGCCCTTTCGAGCCGCATGGGCGCGGTCAATACCCTGGTCCGGACGGCAACCGGCTACCGGGGGACAAACACTGATGGCTATGGCATTCTGAAGGCGATCGATGAATCCTTCCAGCGCACTCCCGCAGGGGCGGATGTCTGGATTTTTGGGGCCGGAGGTGCCTCCCGTGGGATCATCGTGGCCTGTCTGGAGGCCGGAGCCGACAGGGTGACTGTCCTCAACCGAAGTGTCGCCCGCCTGGAGGAGCTTGAGGCGGTCCTTGTTGGCGGCAGGGTGCCCGGGTTGGAGAAAGTCCGCTTCCACTCCCTTCAGGAAGCGCCCGTTGATGCCGGGGAAGCAGCCATCTTTATCAACGCCACCGCCTTGGGTCTGAAAATCACGGACCCCAGCCCGGTTGATGCTGTTTATCTAAAGCCCGGGTCTGTCGTCTACGACACGACCTATGGGTGTAGCAACCGGCTGGCCGAGGATTGTCAGGAGGCGGGCATTGCTTATTCCGACGGGATCCCGATGCTTGTCTGGCAAGGCGTGCGCAGCCTTGAGATCTGGAGCGGCAAATCCGTCCCGGCCGGGGCCATGCGGCGTGCAGTGGATACTGAATTGAAACGGAGAAAAGAAGATGGATGAAGTTTTCCTGCTGAACCTCTACATCAACGTGCTGGTCCTGGTCATTGGGGCCTGTGTCGGGAGCTTCCTGAATGTGGTCATCTACCGGCTGCCGGCCGGCGAATCCGTGGTCACGCCCCGGTCCCATTGCCGCTGCGGCAAGCCGATTGCCTGGTATGACAACATCCCTGTCTTGAGCTGGTTCATCCTGCGTGGCCGCTGCCGCCACTGCGGCGAGCGCTTCAGTATCCGGTATCCACTGATTGAGGCCTTCACGGCCCTGGTCTTCCTTGGGCTCTGGCATGCCGGTGGTTGGCCGGTGGGACTGGTGTGGATTGTCTTTGCCGGGATGATGATTCCAGCCGCCTTCATTGACCTCGACACCATGGAGATTCCCGACCGGTTTTCCATCGGGGGTTTCATTATCGGGATGATCTTGAGTATCGCCGTGCCGGCGATTCACGGTGTGGAAAGTTCCGGGATTTTTCTCATCGATGCCATTCAGGGTGCCACGGCCGGCCTGCTGGGGGCCTTTGTCGGTTCCGGCTTGATTCTCTGGGTGGCGCTGGTGGCGGAGACCATCCTCAAGAAGGAGGCGATGGGCTTCGGTGATGTGAAACTGATGGGGGCCATTGGGGCCTTTTGTGGTTGGCAGGGTGCTGTCTTCGCCTTTTTCGGGGGAGCGGTCATCGGCTGCCTGCTCCTCCTTGTCTGCTGGCCTTTCATGAAGAAACATTCTGAGGAGGGGGAGGGTAGCCGCATTCCCTTCGGCCCCGCGCTCGCTGCCGGAGGTGTCCTTTACCTGTTGTATGC
>JBFOLZ010000028.1:0-4851 GCA_040830445.1 Puniceicoccaceae bacterium | reverse complement strand
AGCACGTCACTGAATGGTTCGGGAGGCTTGGCAGAAAGGTTGAACTGGTCCACCACAGCAAGCGTCCGGTCCCCCTCGAGGAGATCCACATAGACGGACTGCCGAACCGTATTCCACCGTCCGTCCGGGGCTTCTGGCCCCGTGCCATTGCCCGCGTCCTGAAGGCCGGCATGGCCCCCCTCCTGGCTTTTGCCCCCCGGCGGAAAGCGGCGGAGGATCTTGCCCATGAAATCGCCCGCATGCTGCCCGAGGAGGATCCACTCGTCCTGACACCCGAGCAGGAGAAACTGGCCGGCGACCGCTTGAAGAAACTGTTGCGGGCCCGGGTGGCCTACCACCACAGCGGGCTTGATTACGGTCAGCGCGCGGGCCTCATCGAACCCCTGGCCAAGGCCGGACAGCTCCGGGTCGTCGTGGCGACGATGGGCCTGGCCGCCGGCATTAACTTTTCCATGCGCTCAGTCCTGGTCACCGATCGCGAATACCGATCGGGTGAGAAGGTCCATGAAGTCCGGCCGGATGAACTCCTGCAGATGTTTGGACGAGCCGGACGCCGTGGAATGGACAAGGTCGGCTATATCGCCGTGGCCACTGGCAAACCTCGCCTCCAGGAGGCCCGCCCCCTCCACCTCAAGCGGACAAACCAGATCGACTGGCCCAGCCTCATCGGGGTCATGCAGGCCGCCATCGAATCCAGCAGGGATCCAACCCGGGCCGCCCACGACCTGACCCGCCGGCTGTTCAGCATTCAGCGGATTGCCCTTGGGTTGGTTCACTTTAACGCCAAGGGTCCTTCAGGCCGGGTCCAGGAGCACCGGATCATTGCCCAGGAAGTCGTTGAATTCCAGGCAATGGACGGTTCATGGGAGCGCAAGAAGGCAGCCCGGGCAGTGCCCATGGGGCGCGCCCTGATCCGTCACAAGGGTCAATGGAAACCGGTCCTGTCCCTCCCGGCGAGCTTGTCCGGCCTGAAGTTCGGAACCCTGTGCCGCATCCCCGGGAGTGAACCCACCCATTACGGGCGACAGGTCCCGGTGGCCCGATTTGGCCGTGATGAGAAGGAGGGTGAACTCGTGCTCAGTCGCTGGCTGGTCCGCTCGCTCAACAGCGCCCCTGGTTCCAGGAAGCGGCGCTGGCGCCGCATGGGCTGGAAGCTGGACAAGGTCGAGTCGAGCATCCTCCCCCTGCTGCCCCAGATAGCCCACGGAGGCACCTTCCACAGCTGGATGGAACGCAATGACATGTTGTATGCAGTTCTTAACTACGAGACTGCCTTGACTTACGCCCACAGTGATTCACAGGGCCATGCGCTCATCAATCCGGTCGAGCGTTCCGTCACCCATGAGGCGGACCTCCACATGCCAGATGAGCAAGACCTCACCACATCAGGCAAAAAGCTGACCACGGCCGACATCTGGCACAGCCTCGGGCTGATCGACCAGCATGCATCGCCGACCCGGCGCGGTATCCTATTCAGCTTCTTCAATTACGGGGAGGGACTGGCCATAGCGGCGGCGCTGGAGGATACGGCCTATGCCATTAGTGACCTCCTGCTGGATCTGGCCAACCTGCGGGCCGGGCATCGCTTCGGCGCACATGAATTTGCCTCAAACCGGCTGGAAACGGCCTGCCGGGCCGCTTACGGGCTGGTCACTTTTCCCGGTTACCTTTCTCGTGGCCTCCCCTCGACCTATGGAGAAGGGGCGGCTGAAGTCCTTTTTGAACCAGGGGCCCGGCAAAGCCTTCTCAGGTCAGATGCTGAGCTCAGCACCGGTGACATTGAGCGCGCCCGCCTTGAATGGCGGAGTCTTTTGCGCCACATTTCCCGGGCGCCCGCTCTCAACTGGGATCGCTGGCTGGAACTGAAGCAGGCCGCCACGGAGGAAATAGCCAAGTTCCCCCGGGATGTCAGCCTGGAGGACCTGCCTCCATTGACCCCGCGCCAGCAGCAGCGTCACAAGAGCTTCCTCACCTTTGACCAACAGGTGGGCGCTTGAGGGGAAAAGCTACGGGCCGATGGCTCAGGGAAGCTGGGTTACACCCATGAGGTAGCGGTCCACTTCTCGTGCCGCTCCCCGGCCTTCGTTGATGGCCCAGACGACGAGGCTTTGGCCACGACGGCAATCACCGGCGGCAAAGACGCCTCCCACATTCGTGGTGTACTTCTCGTGTTCAGCCTTGATGTTGGAGCGTTGGTCGGTCTCGAGGCCCAGTTGGTCGCCCGCGGTCTCTTCCGGCCCGAGGAATCCCATCGCCAGGGTCACCAGTTCGGCGGGAATGGTCCGGCGGGTGTTCTCCTTCTTGACCGGGATGAACTGCCCTTCCTCGTTGCGGTCCCACTCGATGTCGACTAGTTCCAGCCCGGAGACGTTGCCGTTACCATCGTCGATGAAACGTTCCGTCATGACCAGGTAAGTACGCGGATCCTCGCCCTGGAGGGCGGCGGCCTCTTCCTGGCCGTAATCCATCTTGTACACCTTGGGCCATTCCGGCCATGGGTTGTTGGCCTGCCGGGTCTCTGGCGGCTTGGGCAGAATCTCCAACTGGACAACACTGTTGGCACCATGGCGGATGGACGTCCCGACACAGTCGGTACCGGTATCACCACCCCCGATGACAACCACATTCTTGCCCTTGGCGTTGATCGCAGGCATGGAGTCGTCGAAGTCCGTATCCAGAATGTGCTTGGTGTTACCGGTCAGGAACTCCATTGCGAAGTGGACTCCGTTCAGCTCGCGGCCGGGAATCGGCAGGTCACGCGGCTTGGTAGCACCGGTGCAGAAAACCACGGCATCGAACTTTTCCTGCAGTTCATTGGAAGTGACATCCTTGCCGATCTCGCAACCGGTAACAAATTTCACGCCCTCGGCTTCCATCAGGTCGACCCGGCGCTGCACGACTTCCTGCTTGTCCAGTTTCATGTTCGGGATCCCGTACATCAGGAGCCCCCCGATGCGGTCCGCCCGCTCATAGACCGTCACTTCGTGCCCGGCCTGGTTGAGCTGGTCGGCACAAGACAGGCCGGCGGGCCCGGAACCAATCACCGCCACGGTCTTGCCGGTGCGCTTTTCCGGCGGCTCCGGAGTGACCCAGCCCTCGTCCCAGCCACGGTCGATGATGGAACACTCGATGTTCTTGATCGTCACCGGCGGCTCAATCACGCCAAGGACACAGGAACCTTCGCAAGGCGCGGGACAAACGCGTCCCGTGAATTCCGGGAAGTTGTTCGTCTTGTGCAGACGGTCCAGGGCTTCCTTCCAACGGCCCCGGTAAACGAGATCATTGAATTCCGGAATAAGGTTGTTGATCGGGCAACCACTGGCCATGCCGGAGACGATATGTCCCGTGTGACAAAAGGGCGTGCCGCAGTCCATGCAGCGCGATCCCTGGTTGCGCAGATGCTCATCGGCTGGATGAACCTTAAACTCCTTCCAGTTCTTGATCCGTTCCTTCGGATCCAGCTCACTGATGGTCTGGCGCTCTACTTCAAGAAATCCTGTTGGTTTTCCCATGATTCAATCTTTCGCAAATGTAATTAGTTTCCGGCTACACGGGCCAGGTCGTTGAGGTTTTCCTCGAAGGCCGCCATTGCTGCCTCATCCCCGGAAAGCCCCTGTTCCTCAACCTTCTTAAAGGCATTTAGCATGCGCTCGTAGTCACGCGGAAGGACCTTGACGAATTTCGGAAGCAGCTCGTCCCAGTTATCGATGACCCACTGGCCCCGCTCGGACTTGGTGTAGTCAACGTGACGGACAATCCGTTCCCGGACTGCGGCAATTTCCTTCTCATCGCACTCCACCAGGCGGTAGAGATTGACCATGTCATGGTTAAGCAGGGTCTGGAAGTCGCCCGCTTCGTCCAGAACATAGGCGATGCCGCCCGACATGCCGGCGGCGAAATTACGACCCGTGCTGCCGATGCAAACAACCTCCCCGCCCGTCATGTATTCGCAGGCGTGGTCACCCACACCCTCCACAACCGCCCGGACACCGGAGTTGCGGACGCAGAAACGCTCCCCGGCAATCCCGTTGATGAAGGCTTCACCATCGGTAGCCCCGTAGAAGGCCACGTTGCCGATCAGGGTCTGCTCGTGCGGCTTGAACTTGGAACCACGTGGCGGATAGACAATCAGTTTGGAGCCCGAAAGTCCCTTGCCGAGGTAGTCATTGGCATCGCCTTCCAGTTCAAAGGTCATGCCCTTGGGCGTGAAGGCGCCAAATGACTGTCCCGCACTGCCATTGAACTTGAGATAAACCGTATCTTCCGGGAGGCCCTCGCCACCGTGGGAACGCGTGATGGCGCTCCCGGTAATCGTGCCGACAACCCGGTTGACGTTGATGATGGGCAGCTCCGCCCGGACCTTTTCGCCCCGGTCAATGGCCGGCTTGCAAAGGTGCAGCAGGTGCGTCACGTCGAGGGAATGCTCCAGCCCGTGGTCCTGGTCCTTCTGGCAGTAGGTGCCAACGGTCTCGTCCACATCAGGCTTGTGGAAGATACTGGTCAGGTCGATGCCCTTGGCCTTCCAGTGGTCAATGGCATCCAGCGTGTCCAGCATGTCAACATGCCCCACCATCTCGTTGACGGTACGGAAACCCAGTTCGGCCATGATCTCCCGCATCTCCATGGCGATGAAGCGCATGAAATTGACGACATGGTCCGGATCCCCGGTAAAGTTCTTCCGCAGGCGGGGGCCCTGGGTGGGCCCCCCGACCGGGGCGGTGTTCCTCTGGTACACCCCCATCATGAGACAGGCCATGGCGCCCCACGCGGCAATGGCACAGCCAAACCCCCCGGCCCCCAAAAGCGCCGCAACTGCCACGACCCGACCGCACTACTCCTCGCCCCTCGGTT
>JBFOLZ010000027.1:0-59394 GCA_040830445.1 Puniceicoccaceae bacterium | reverse complement strand
CTTCACCAGCGACAACGGTGGACTCGGTGTTTCCGACAAGCTCGGACATGACGCCAGTGGCGGATTCCGCAGCAACAAGGGATCCATCCATGAGGGCGGTCACCGCGTCCCCATGATCATTCGCTGGCCCAAAGGCGGTGTCCCGCAAGGTGCCACCTATGCGGACCTGACTGGCATCCAGGACCTGTACCGAACTCTCGCCGACATTGCCGGGGTCGATGTCCCTGACGGGCAGGCACTGGACAGTATCAGTTTCAAGAAGCAGCTGCTCGGACAATCCACCGGCCCGCACCGCATCCACCAGATGACCCAGACAACCGGGGATAACGGCGACCTCGCCTGGCGCGAGAACGAATGGAAGCTGATCATGGAGATCGACGGCCGGCCACGCGAGCTCTACAATCTGACGGGCGATCCCTTCGAGCAGAACAACTTGATCGCTCATCCTGACCAAAGGGAGCGCATTGGCCGCATGCACAAGGATTTCCTCGCCCTCAACCCGAAGGGTCTCATCCGGAAAAAGAAGTAGAAGCGGGACGATCCCGGCCCGTGCAGGAGGAGACCGTCTTCGAATTCGATGGGATAAAAAAAGGCCCCGGCCGAAGCCGGGACCCGATGAATTGCCCTTGAAAAGGGGAGCGCCTACCAGCGGAAGCTGTTGGTGATGGTCCAGGTGCGGTCGGGGGGAATGCGGACCGTGCCATAGGAACCGTCGGCGTTGGCGGCGATCGGAATCAGGTCATCCTGGCCGGTGATGTTCCGGATATTCAGGGTGATAGTCCAGTCGAAGTCCTGCCCGAAGGCCTTTATCTTGCGGTTGTAGCCGAGGTTTAGATCGAAGTAGAGCTCCTCCGGCCCGAAGTATGGATTGTCGATATCGGCCACTTCATCACCGTTTTCATTCTCGATGAAGGGATAGCCAATCCCGATAATGTCCTGCCAGCGCATGGCGCCACCGATGCGGAAACCGTCGAGGATACCGTCGCGGAATTCGTAGCGGGTCACCAGGTTGGCGCGCCACTGGCGGATTTCCGGGGTTGAGGTTCCGGAAAGGGCGGCATCGACCTGGATATCGGACACCGTCTCCCTTTGGTACTGCTCTTGCCATGAACCGTCATTGGTCCCCGGGTTGCGGACCATGTTAGCCAGTTCACCGTTAAACATGGTGTTGGTGTTGGTGATCCATTCGTCAACATAGAGAAGTTCATCGACGGCGACATCCGCCCGGACTGCCTCGTTCCGCGAAATATTGAAGGCGATGCGCCAATTCCGGGTCGGGTTGTAGACAACCTCGATCTCCGTGCCCTTGGAAACAAGATCACTGAGGGAGCTTCGGTTGACCACATTATCAGTCTCCCATGTCAGGCTGTCTCCAGTGCCGACAAACTGCGGATTGAAGTTCTTGTCCGGGCCGATATTGTCCTGCAGCCGCTGTGGGATCGTGGCATAAAAGGCGCGGGCCACCTCCTCAAAGGTCTGGAAGGAGTTGGGCCCGTTGGAATATTCCAATCCATCCGGATCGTTGGGATCGGAAGAAGGTTCCTGTGGATCCAATCCGGCCTGGTGTGCCTGGACCATACGGGTGATCATGGTATTGGTGTATCCGTAGGGATTATCCACAGCAACGGCCGCGCCCTTGATGGTTGTTTCAAACCAGTTGACCCGGATGTCGATCTTGCCACTAAAGGTGCTCAACATGATACCGTATTCCTCCGTCTCCGCGGTCGGTGAACCGACTTCCTCGTTCCAGAGATTTCGGCGCTGACCGACCGGATCAAAGTTCTCGGAGGTGTTCCAATAGAATCGCATGTCGGAATCGAAGGGAAGTTCCAGGAAGAGGGCTTCAGGGAACTTGAGCACAACGCTCTTGGTCCAGCTGTCCTTGGACTGGCTGGAAGCGGGAACCAATTCCAGGTTGGAGATGTCCAAATCCCCGTCCGGCAGCCGGGGTGGATCGATGGAGGTGAATGTATCGGATGAATCATTACGCCAGCCGACCAGGGTTACCAGATGGTCACTGAGCCAGTGGCTTTGCAGGGCGAAGGCATAGGATTCGATTTCTTCCCGTTGGTCCCGGGCGGTGGTGTAAACCCGCTTCGGTGTCATCTCGCCGGAGACGAATTCCTTGAGCTGCGTATCGAAGCCCCGGATGGTGTAGGTCTGGCCGAATTCCGGTGCCGCCAAAGTTATGGGCTGTAGGCGGACATCGCTCTCGGTGGCGGCATTGACCATGGAATCACCGATGTAGAAGTGAGCATTGACCTGCGAACCAAATGTTCCTGCCTGGGCGGCAATGGTGTTCGGAAGGCTTAGATCGCCGTCGACATTCCAGGTGCTTCGCCAGGTGCGGTTAGATGAGTCCTGGGTGGTGTTGAAGTAGAGACCGGACAAGGTGTGCCGGCCAAGCAGGCGCAAGAGGGACGAGTCCGCGTCCGTGAAGTCATGCCGGAGGTAGGCTGTCGCTTGGTAGGATTCGAACTCCCTTGAGTTTAGCTGGTCGCGGAAGGCGTCGCGGGCGACAATGAAGGGCCGGCCAAAATTGGGATTCTCAATCAACTGGTCGGCGAGCGGACCTCCGGTGTTGAAGGCATCCGTGCGAATGGAAAGGTATTCCGTGGTGTCGATGAAAATCTCGTTTTGACCCGTGACCGGAAAGTCCCGCCAGCGGGCAAAGTTCTGTTGGTTGTAGGCAAATTCCACCCCGGCCTTGCCATTGAGGAACAACTGTTCGAGGCGGACATCGACGGCATCGAAGCTTTGGTGGCGCGAATCCAGGCTGCCGGTCAGGAGGTTGTTGTAGAAGTCAAAGACCTCCCGGTCGAGAAGACGAGTCCGGGTGAAGCCGGCCCGGTTGCGGTTCCGGTCACCACTGCCACGGAGATAACCCCCGGGGCCATTCTTGCCGGCGGGAACCACTCCCTGATAACCTTGGACTCCGGCCAGGTCACCGGAGAGGCCAACACTGGCATTCCCGGAATTCGGATCGGAGAAGACCAATGCAAACTGCCGGAAAAGCGGGAATCCCTGGATAATGTCTGCGTTAGCCACCGTGGTGCCGGAACCATCCTGGTACCCGTTGGCGTCATACTGCTTCCGCAGCGCTCCATTGGCGCGCCATTTTGGCTCGGCCCATGGCTCGCCATCACGCGGATCGACGCCATCAAACCAGGAGGCAAAACTGACAACCGGTGTGAGGGGATTCGGGGGAACGCCATCAATGCTGCCAATCTCGATATTGGCACGGACCGTTGTCCGCCCGAGGAAGGCCCCGGGATCATTTTGGCGCAAATTCCATTTCACAGCTCCGTAGAGGCGCTGATCCTCTTCATAGGTCGGATCCTGACGAAAGTTCCGGTCCTCATACATGGCGTCGAGGCGGACCGCAAGGCGATCGTCGATAATCGGCATGTTCCAGTGCAGCTCGCCCCGATGGGAGTTGTACTCCCCATAACGGTAGACCAGCCGTTTGTCCTCCCGGAACTGGGCCTGCCGTAGGGAGGCGTCAATGATGCCCCCCGCACTGCCGATACCTGCCAGAATGGCATTCGGCCCACGGCTCATGGTCAGGTTGGAGAAATTGTAACTGTCTGTCGGGATGGCCGATTCAAAGTAATCACGGGTCCGGGTGGCGTTGGATAATGAACGTACCCGGTTGACCCCGGATGGATTGTCCCGGACATCATCTGAACCTTCCCCGGTGATGGAGGAATAGTTGCCATCCATGCCCCCGCCTTCAGAGGAGGTGGTATAGGTCAGGATGTCTTCAAGGTTGTTGACCCCGATGTCATCAATAAATTCTTCCGTGTAGACGGAAACGGCTGCACCAACGTCCTTCAATTCAGTATTGAGGCGCGTGCCAGCCAGGGTGTTGGTGGCCATGTAGCCGAGTTCGCCCTCGGATTCGACGACGAAGGGGCTCAGTTCGTAGACCTCCTCCTCTTCATTCGTTGCCTCCTGGGCATTAACAAGGGAGCCCACAAGGGAGCCCGCAAGTAGGGTTATCAGTGTTCTTTTCATGTCGGTTGTAGGTTTTTGTTTGGAGTTGAAAGATTCTCGAATGTCAGGGGGTTACCGGAAGCAGCCAAGAGGCCCGACCGCTCCCGGCCGGGCCCCCAACTACCCAACTCAAACCCTTGTAAACGTGTTTCTGGAGATTCAACGGCCACCCCAGCCGTACAAAAAATGACCCGGCGCAGCCAATTGGGCCTGAAGGCGCAAATTTGTGTGCTGCCATTTGGGGGATGGGGAAGTTTTGTGTCATGCTCGGGGGTAGCTAGACCCGCAGCCTGTCTCCAAAGGAATAATGGTCAACCCGTTTGTCTGGTTTTTGTCTTATAATAACATTTTTGACGGTTTGAATAACATGCAATCGCATGCATTCGTTCCGTTGCATCCGGGCACGCCAAAGTCACGGTGGAGGAAATCCACCGTTTGAGAGGGGATGCAACCGGGATGGACCCTGTTGCCTAGTTCCCGGGGACGTAGCTCCAGGCGCCGGACTCGCTGACGAAGCCCTCGGGCATGTAGATGTACTTATTCAGGGAAATCGACCAGATGTAGTCGCCCTGGGAGACATTGATCCAACCCAGCCAGGGGGTGGTATCGGTCCAGCCCTGTTCGTCGACCGAGTAGCCGGCCCAGGTGGTGCCTCCGCCGCCATCGCCGGAGGTGATGGTCAGGTTATCGAGGCTGGCCCGGACACCCTCGTTGGTGAGGGAGGAAACGCCGACAAAAAGCATGACGTCATTGGCTCCGGGAGTGAAAGTAAAGGACTGGGCGGTCCCTGCCAGGGCGGAATTGTCCTCAGCCCCGCCAACACTGAAAAGTTCCAGTTCGGTCACCGTTGCATCGCCGAGGGCCACGGGTCCCCACAAGGCATCGACCCGGACGGCCGCCCAGTCAGTGGCAAGGGCAACAGACGGAGGCGGGGGATCAAAATTAGCCAGCACATCGTAGCCATAGGCATTGGTCGTGTCGCCGGTACTGTTAAAAGCGTCATAAACCCCGACATAGAGAGTATCACCAGGCCCGACCTCGATCAGGTCGAAGGATACGGTCATGGTCCCGCTGACCGGGCCGGACAAAACGATAGTGGCCGCGCGGGCCCTGCCCTGATTCTGGCTGAGGGTCATGTCGTCCTCGAAATTGACACCTGAGAACTGCCAGGTTCCGGGCGCCACGCTGGCGTCATTCCCGTCATAATACACGGGGGAAAAGGGAGCACTGCCGTCAACCACGAGGGCGGCTCCGCCATCATTGGGGGAATCGTAGGTGGGGACCGTGCCGTCAAAGGCATCCTGGAAGACGATTGTCTGGGCGGTGACGGATACCGCCGTCAAGAGGGATAGGCATAATAGAGTTAGATTTTTCATGGTATTTAGGGGTTGTTGGTTAGACTGATGATTGAAGAGGAGATGCCTTAAGTCAAAGCATTTAGCTGAATTTTGTCTGATCGGCGGGATTTTCGAAGGCATCCAAAAACAGATGCGTCGAAGCGAGCCCCTGGCTTGATACGATAAGGGAAGCCTTCCCGGGCATACCAGGACGTCCCCGGATGATAGCGAGGGCGAGGCCGTTGAAGGCACGGCGCTCATGGCTTTGAAACGAAGTCCAATCGGTGGGATCCCCGTTATCGGTGGCGACCAGCTCGCCCGCCCCTTCAACGGAGCAGGTGATCTTTGGACAAGCATCCGGGACAACCCGGTTCATGTCATCGAGTACTTCCACGGTGGCAAAAGCGAGGTCCTTCCCGTCGGCCCGGATCCGGTTGCGGTCCACTATGGCCCGGAGACGGGCAGGTGGACCACTGGTTTCCCTGACAGCTGTTGCCCATGGCTTGCCGTTGCGCCAGATTATCAGTTCCAGCTTGCCGGACGCGTACCTGACATCCTCCCAGACAAAACGGTATTCGCCTGCACCGATGGATTTCCGTCCAAGGGACTTTCCGTTGAGGAGCAGTTCAGCCTCATCACCATTGGTATAGGCGTGGACCGGGGTTATCTCTCCTTCCCGACCAGGCCAGTTCCAATGGGGCAACAGGTGAGCCACGGGCAGGTCAGGGCGCCATCGGGCCTGGTAAAGGTAATACCGATCCTTGGGGAAGCCAGCGAGGTCAATGATACCGAAGTAGGAACTCCGGGACGGGGCCTTTTCCCCGAGGTGCTGCAACTCATCGAGAGCCTGGGCCCGGGCCCTGAGTTCGGGATCGCAGAAATTCAAGGCATTGGTCACATCTGTATTGTAGGGCGTGGGCTCGCCCAGGTAGTCAAATCCCGTCCAGACAAACTCGCCCGCTACAGCAGGGAAGCGGTCGAGGGAATCAAACTCGATGTCCGGGGTATAGCCCCAGAGGGGGGCATACAAATCGTAGGAGCTGACCTGGAAATTGGTGAAACCGCCCGACTTCTCCTTCCTCACCGGAAAGAAATAGACGCCGCGGGTGCTCAGGCAGGAGGATGTTTCCGCGCCATACAACGGGATCCGCGGAAGGGTTTCCAAATGAGTCTGGTAATTCACGCTCTTGTCCAGCACTGCCCTGTAATTGTAGCCGGCGAGATCGAAAATCGGGGCAAAGCCGTTGGTCATCGATGCGCCGTCATTCATGCCCACAGTCGTGGGCCGGGTCGGGTCATAAAGGCGGCACAGTTCCACCAGCCGCCTTGCCCGGTCATGGTTGCCCGGGAGGTCCTCCTGTTCGCGGATCTCGTTACCCAGGCTCCACGCGATGACGGAGGGATGATTGCGGTCCCGGCAAACCCAATTGCGGACATCCCTCTCGTGCCAGGCATCAAAATGCCGGCCGTAATCGGCCTTGGTCTTGCCGATTTTCCAGGTATCAAACAATTCATTCACCACCAGGATCCCCATCCGGTCACACAGGTCCAGGAGCTCGGGTGCAGGGGGGTTGTGGGCCATCCGGATCGCATTACAGCCCATTTGCAGGAGACGCTCGAGCTGCCGTTCGGCTGCCCGGCGATTGAAAGCACCTCCCAGCGCGCCGAGGTCATGATGCTGGCAGACGCCCTGCACCTGGACCCGCCGTCCGTTCAGATGCAGTCCGTCATCAGCGCGCCATTCAATCGAGCGGATGCCGAAGCATGTGTCTTTCGATTCCTGGAGAACCCCGTCCGCCCGGACCTCCGTATGGCAGGTATAGAGGGCTGGGGTGAAGGAATCCCAGAGCATTGGCTTTGGGACTTCCAGCTGTGCCACCAAATCCCTCGCCTCACCCGCCGGTAGCTTGTGATGGTCGGTCCGGACAGTCGCTACCCGCGAACCGTCCGGCCCGAGAATCGTGTGCCATATCTCCACCGAGGTGCAATTGTCCCCGGCATTGCGCACCGTGGTCGAGATCTCCACGGACGAAGCAGTTGGTGTCACCCGGGGTGTGGTGATAAAGGTGCTCCATTCATCCACCGATACGACAGCCTTCCGGTGCACCCACACATCCCGGTACAGCCCGCCTCCAGGGTACCAGCGGGAGGACTCCGGGGGATTGTCCAGTCGTACCGCCAACTCGTTGGTCTGCCCGGGCTGCATGGCTGCAGTGCCATCAAGAATAAAGGAATTATAGCCGTAGGCCCACTCGCCGATGTAAACCCCGTTGAGCCAGACCTGGGGGTGTGACATCGCCCCCTCAAACTCGAGCAGCAGTCGCTCACCCACGTTCAGATCGGGAACCGTAAAGCGTTTCCGGTACCACCCGATCCCATGCCAGGGGCGTTTCCCCGTATTGCCGGGCAGCTCTTCCTGGAACGGCCCCTCGATTCCCCAGTCGTGCGGCAGCTCCACTTCTTTCCACCCGGAATCATCAGCGCTCCCACTTTCCAACCCCGAAGGTTCCTCCTCCGCCGTTTCGTATCGACAAAATTGCCAACAGCCTCCCAGCCGCCTCCGGATCAGCTCTTTTCCTTTTTGCCCTCTTTCGAGTGACTGCTCGCGCCTTGTCACCTCGCCTGCTTCCCCTTTCTTATCATACGTTTTTCCAAAAATTCTGCTTGCTTCCGCTTTTGGCAAGTAGAATATGACAATTATCAGACAAAATGGCGGTGGTGGCTGAAGCACCCCCATTCTGGTATCCCTCTAACCCCATAAAAAAGGAAACACCGTGAAGAAGATCATCACCCTCATCACCTGCACCCTCTTTGCCTTTTCCGCGCAAGCGGAATGGGATATGTTCAAGGCCCATGATCTCGACAAGGATGGCGAGGTCAGCAAGGAGGAATGGACAACCAAACGCCAGAAAGTGGCCGATAACAAAGGCAAGAAGTACAACGAGAAGCAGGCCATGAAGACCTTCAAGAAGGCGGACACGGACGACAGCGGGACGCTCTCGCAGGAGGAAGTTGAAGCCCTTCAGGCTAGTTGGAAGAAAAATAAGAAGTAAAGGGATCCCCGTTCAGGGAGATGTCCTCTCACGACTCACTCGCGCCCGGGAGAATACAGCTTCCGGGCTTTTTCATCCTGGGGAACGCCGCCCTCGGGAAACCATGGATTGCGGTACCGTGCGGTATCGAGAAGATTTCGCATCCGCTCGGTGACTTGCGGGTGCTCGGCGGCAACATTGGTTGATTCGGCGAAGTCGGTGGACAGGTCATACAATTCAACGGGTGCGGTCCGTCCGTAGCGCACCGCCTTCCAATTATCCATGCGGACGGCCTGACGGAATCCTCCAGTGGGGAGGGCCTGGTTCCACCCGTCCAGCTGAAGTTCCCAAAAGAGGTAATCAGGTTCGGGCTGGGACTTTCCCAACAGTTCCGGGAGGAAAGAGAGGCTGTCCTCCGGCGTTGACGCATCCAGCCCCGCCACCTCGGCCAAGGTGGCCATGATGTCCTGGAACCCGGCTGGATGGCTCGAGACGGACCCCGGCTGGATGCGGTCCTTCCAGACGGCGACCATCGGTACCCGGATACCGCCCTCGTAGAGATCACGCTTGTAGCCGCGCAGTCCACCGGAACTGTTAAACGTGCGGTAATCATGTCCGCCCTCGGAATGGGGACCATTGTCACTGGTGAAGATGACCAGTGTGTTGTCCAGCTCACCCTGTTCCTCAAGCTTGTTGAGCAAGCGTCCGACCTGCTCATCCAGCATGGTGATGCGGGCGGCATGGACGCGGTCGACCTCGGACCAGTCCTTGTCGGCGTACATTTCCCGGTCACGAATGTATTGCTCCCGGGTGTGGGGCGTGCGGTAGGACATGAACAGGAAGAGGGGCTTCTCCCGGTCGCGCTGATCGAGATACTCGATAATGAGATCTGTCCTGAATGAATCGATACAATCGTTGGCCTCGGCATCATAGGTCACGGAGCGCTCCCGGTTGCCGTAGTAATGGATATCCTCGTTGAACTGCTCGCCTCCGAAGCGCGAGGGCCAGTTGGGTTGCACCGCAAAGTCGAACCCCCGGGCAAAGGCCCAGGTCGAGGGATCGTTGGGATCATCAAGGTGCCACTTGCCGATGAAGGCCGTCTCGTAACCGGCCTTTTGGAGCATTTCGGCCACCGTCTCCTCGTCCTTGCGCAGGGCGACACGCGACCACTTGTGGTCGCCGTAGTAACCGGAGTTGCCCCGGATGGTGGCATGGCCGGCGTGCTTGCCGGTCATAAGGACGGCCCGGGAGGGTGAGCAGACGGCGTTACCCGCATAGAAGTCGGTAAACCGCATTCCCTGCCCGGCCAAGGCGTCAATCACCGGTGTCTGGATTTCCTGCTGTCCATAGCAGCCCAGCTCACCGTAGCCCATGTCGTCGGCCAGCAGGAGAAGGATGTTAGGTTGCTGAGAGGCCTCTGCAGCCCTGAGGAAAGCGAGGGGAAGCAGCAGGCAAACGATTAAGGAAAGCAGCGGGCTCTTCATATGGAAAACTCCGTTATGGCAGGGGCGATGTTATGTTCTGAAAATCAGTTCTTCTTTTGTCGTTTTTTCCAGGCATCGGTGTGGATTAGACCGAGGAAGCGGGGCTCCATCAGTTCGGAGTCCCATTGGAGGCGCAGCCCTTCAAGCTCCCGGGCGATTTCCTTCTCGGAACGGATGATGTTTTTCTTCTCGCCGATATCCTCCGCCAGGTTGAAGAGCTGGGGTTTCCCCTGCTTTGTCGGGATGACCAGTTTGTGGTCGCCCTTGCGCACGACATAGCGCTGCTGGTCCCATTTGCGCAGGTAAAGCGCATGGTGTGGATCTCCCTGCTCCTCTGCCTCAAGGAACGGTATCAGGTTAACTCCGTCGAGGGGCCTTTCGGGTGCGATTGCCACTCCGGTTAGGCCGGCAATGGTGCCAAGGATGTCAAGGGAACTGACCGGCCGATCGTAAACCGAGCCTGCCTCAACTCGTCCGCTCCAGCGCAGGGCAAAGGGAACCCGGTGGCCGCCTTCCCAGACATCGCTCTTGTGGCCACGGAGGGGGGTGTTGACGGAAGCATTCTTGGGTGAGCCGCCATTGTCGGAAAGGAAGAAGACAAGGGTGTTCTCATCCAGGCCCAGTTCCTCCAGCTTGGCGAGGACGCGCCCCACCCCGTCATCAACCGCGCTGACCATGGCAGCGTAGGTACGACGCTTCTGATCCTTGATATCCGGAAAACGGGCCAGGTATTCCTCGGTCGCCTGCATGGGCGTATGCGGCGCGTTGTAGGAAAGGAAGAGGAAGAACGGATTATCCTTGTTCATCCCTATGAACTCGACGGCGGCATCGGAGAAGTCGTCGGTGAGGTACTTGCTTGGCTCAACCGGTTCATGATTGCGCAAAATCCAAGTCTGGTAGCTTTGCGGTTCATTGGTGGCATCCTCGCTCTCCCGGATGGTCAAGAGTTCCGGGAAGTAATTGTGCCCGCCACCCAGGTGGCCATGGAAAAAATCAAACCCGCGGCTCAGCGGATGCAGATCCGGATGCGCCCCGAGGTGCCACTTGCCGACAATACCGGAGGTGTAGCCAGCTTTCCTGAGGACCTCGGCGATGGTTTCCTCACTCCGCGGCAGCCCCATGTTGGGATCATTGGTCCGGTACTGAGGATTGCGCTCGAATCCGAAGCGCTGCTGGTAGCGGCCGGTAATGAAACCCGCCCGGCTCGGACCGCAAACCGGATAACTGACATAACCGTTGCTGAAGCGGACACCCTGTTCCGCTATGGTGTCAATATGCGGGGTCGGAATATCGGTGCATCCGTTGAAGCCGACGTCTGCGTAGCCCTGGTCATCCGTCATGATGACAATCAGGTTGGGCCGCTCGCCGGCATGGAGAAGACTGCCCGCCAAGGCGCTCAGACCGGCGAGAAGGAGGTATTTGATGGATAGTGTACGCATTGGATTAATTGTATTTCAGGTTCCCTTTTTCGAGGGCGGGTTCATTAAAGGCCTTCATCTGGCGGATCAGCTCTATCTTCAAGGCTTCACCAATTGCCTTGTAGTCAGGATTACGATACAAGTTGACCAACTCGTGGGGATCGCTTTCCAGGTCAAACAACCAGGGCTCATCCAGATGGGAAAGAACCAGCTTGTATCGGTGGTTGGCAGCGGCAACCCAGCGGCCACCGGCATTGGTGATGTAGATGATGCGTTCGCCTGTGGACTCCACCTGAACAGCGAGGAACTCATCCGATCCGTCCACGCCATGGAAAGTCAGGTCCGCAGTATCCACATCCATGACGCCAAGGATGGTCGGCATGAAATCCGCCGTGGTGTAGGCCGTATGGACCCGTTTCCCCGGACGGACATGGTCCGGGTAGCGGATAATGAATGGTACCATGGCGGAGGATTCCCACGGGGTCCCCTTGTTGTGCTTGGCGTGCTCGCCCATGGAATCACCATGGTCGGAGGTGAAAATGACGATTGTGTTTTCGGCCAGACCGGTATCGTCCAGGTATTGGAGGATGCGTCCCACATTGTCATCAATGCACTTGACCATGCCGAAAATACGGCGCAGCTGTCCCTGGTTAAGCTCCCTTGCTGAGTTCTTGCCCTTGACGGGACTCCACGCCGGGGAGTCCTTGAGGGCGGCCCGCATCGAGACTGGTTGCTCAAAGGTGAAATGGTCGTACATCGTGTCGTAGGGGGCACGAACAGTGTTTGGCCCGTGGGGATCCGGTATTGAAAGCATCAGGCAGAAAGGCTCCTCCTTGTCGCGCTCCATGATTTCAAGTGCGCGGTTGACCAGGAAGTCCGTCGTGAAGGAAGTCTCGTCGGCGTCGGCGATGTCATACCTGTACTGGTTCTTCTGCTCATTGAATGTGCCGACCACCTTCGGGCCGTCATCGGTCTCCTCGAGAATCTTCCAGTGCCCCCGGTTGTACATGTACCGGTTATCCTCAAATCCGAACTTGCGCTCCGGCTCCCATCCGGGCTTGGCCTTGCCATCGAGGTGCCATTTGCCGACATAACTGGTGGCGTAGCCATTCCGCTTCAGGACTTCGGCGAATGTCACCATATGGTCATGCAACGGCATGTCGTTGACCGGCGATCCGGTGGCTACCGGGTAAAGGCCGGTAATGAAAGAAGCCCGGGATGGCGTACAAACCGGCGAGGCGGCATAGAAGCTGGTAAACAGGGCCCCGTCACGGGCCAGCGAATCGATATGGGGCGTTTCCACCGCGACCCCTTTGCCCCACATAAAGGCCTGATCCTCGGGCAGCAGGGCACGGTAGCAGCCGAGGGTTCGGAAATTGTGCTCATCCGTATGAATAATGAGCAGGTTCGGACGAGACTCATCACCGGAGACACCGGCTCCCGTGGCCAGGGCGAGGGAAAGGAGTAATTGAGGTAGTGATTTCATTGCTAACTTTAACGTTGGATGGGTTCAAGGGCGTAGGTGTACACATACCATCTGGAATCCAGCATGTAGGGGGGATGGGCTGTTGCGCCCCAGCTGTTGTCGCCCGCAACCCCCATCTGGGCAAAGTCGACGTTCAAAACCGTCTGGGTTGGGGCCGGCAGCTGCCAGCTGTAAGGCTTGTCCTGGATTTGCTCATCGGTGAAGGGGAGAACGTTGATGCTCAACGGTCGCTGGCCGGAAATGCGCAGACCGGCACCTGAGTCGTCGGTGATCTCTATCCAGCGAACATCCACCTTGTTGCCGTTTTCCTGCGGGGCGGAATAGTCGACCCAGTTGTCCATCACGGTGGACTCGTAGACGCCGACCGGTTCCCACTTGCGGTCCGCATACGTCGGATCCGGTCCGCGCCCGTACCAGCGGATGTTCTGCAGCCCGACCGGCAGGCGCCACTCGGTTCCTACCCGGGGCATGAGAGCCAGGTACCGGTTAATCCCGTAGGTGACCTCCACCTCAACCCTGCCGGACGGGGAGAGGATATAGGTAATCGCAGCGAGTACCTTCCCGCCCTGAATGCTTCCGGAAAAGTGGATCCGGGCGTGATCGTCAGGCGTCACTTCAACGGACGGCTCCGCGGGTTCCCAAGAATCCAGCGCACGCCTCCAGATGTTGCTGTCGGAGAGTCGCATGTTGTCCTCGGTCCAGCCCCGGCGGTGTTTGTATAGGCCCGCCCCCCGGTCATTGTCAGTCGCGGCGCGCCAAAAGTCGGGCAGAGCACCCAATTCCACGAGCGACTTTCCACCAACGGTCCAGCTCGTCAGGGTACGAGCTGCTTGATCAAAAACCACTTCCCAGTCGGAACCGGAAACCGTGATCGTGTTGATATCCCGTTCAACTTTCAACGGGTTTCCCGCCTCCCTTGCGGGAGGAAGGGTCCAGTCGCCGCCGAGTGCAAATTGCGCCTGGGCCAGCTCATGTGACTGTTCCCAAAAGAAGGACGAACTCCGCGTCTTGAAGGAAAGGTTCAGCCAAGTCTCCCTCTCGGGATGCTCCATACGCGCTGCCTCGGGCAACCCCACAACGGCACTGGCCCCCGGCTCGATGATGGGCAGCTCCAGGCGTCCGCTGCGGAGGACCACACCTTCCTGATTCAATGCCCAATGCAATTCGAGGACCCCGGACAACTCGGTGAAGTCATAACGGTTCTGCACCTCGAGCGATGCGCCCCCATCCAGTAATTCCACCGCAACTGGTTGTTGCACATACTTGAGGGCACGTGCTTCGGGATGAGGTGTCCAATCCGCGGCGATGAGGCCATTCATGCAGAAATTGTTGTCGTTCTGGATACCCAGGGCATCTTCCCACCAGCCGCCATAAGCAAAGAAGTGGGTCCGTCCCCAGGGATCCCTTCCTTCCTCCGGTATGGGCTGGCGCAGCCCCTGGTCCATCCAGTCCCATACGAAAGCGCCGGCGATCCGCGGATTGCTCCAGATCTGGTCCCAGTAAGCGTCGAGGTTACCGTTGCTGTTCCCCATGGCGTGGGTGTATTCGCAGAGGATCAACGGACGCTCACCACCCCAGTAATCCAGTATTGCCTCGAGGTTCCAGGGACGCGGATACATCCGGGAAATGATGTCCGTTCCCCTCCCCTTCGCATCCGCATGGGTGGCGTTCTCATAATGAACGGGCCGGGAAGGGTCCCGCTGCACCATCCAGTCGTAACAGGCTTCCGTGTTGGGGCCGTCACCTGCCTCGTTGCCGACTGACCAGATAATGATGGAAGGGTGATTCATGTCGCGCTCCATCATGCGTCGCACGCGATCGACATGGGGTTCCTTCCAGTCCGGATGGTGATTGATCCGGTTAAACCCAATGCGGCCGAATCCATGCGTTTCAATATTCCCCTCGTCCATGACGTAAAGGCCGTACAGGTCGCACAAGGCGTACCATTCGGGAAGGTTCGGATAATGAGAGGTCCTTACCGCGTTGAAATTGTGCTGTTTGAGCAAAAGGATGTCGCGGATCATGCTTTCCCGGTCAACCACATGTCCGGTATCGGGGTGGTGTTCATGCCGGTTGACCCCCTTCAGTTTGATCGCCTGGCCGTTGAGGAGCAGCACGGAGTCCTTGATCTCAACCCGGCGGAATCCCACCCGCTGGGCAACGGCCTCCCGTACCTCCCCCGCAGTGTCCACGATCGACAGGACGAGGTTGTAGAGATTCGGTGTCTCGGCATTCCAGGGGCGAATCGCGTCGAGTTCAAGCCCCGCCTCAACGCGGCCACCCTTCTCGTGCAGGGTCATCTTGACGAGGGAACTTTCGTCGAGGGGATCAATCAGTTCAACAAGGACGGTAGCCCCTTCACTGACACTGGCTTCGAGCGATAGGACACCCCCTCCCGTACTTGCTTCATAATCCCCGACAACCTGGAAGTTCTCCAGCCGCATGTCCGACGCCGTCCACAGGTAGACGTCCCGGAAGATCCCGCTGAGGCGCCAGAAATCCTGATCCTCGAGATAGGAACCGTCCGACCAGCGGTAAACCTCGACCGCGATCTGGTTGGTGCCAGGTATCAGGTATTTCGATACATCGAACTCCGCCGGCGTGCGGCTACCCTGGCTGTAGCCAACCTGCTCCCCGTTGACCCAAACATAGAAGGCTGAATCAACTCCTTCAAAATGAAGAAATATCCGGTGTCCGGGCTGACGAGTCCAATCCTCCGGAACGGTAAAGGTCCGGCGGTAGGAGCCGACGGGATTCCAATCCTGGGGTGCGCGGAACTGATCCTTTGGAAAGGGATACTTCACATTGGCGTAGATGGGAATCCCAAACCCCTCCAGTTGCCAATTGCTGGGAACAGGGATACGATCCCACTCCGCATCGGAATAGTCGGTCTTATAAAAATCCAGCGGCCGATCGGCAGGCGAAGCAGACCACTTGAAGGCCCATTCCCCCGAGAGCGTCATGTAACGGGAGGAGCCCTTCGGGGCGTCAAGATGCACCAGGGCCCGGTGCTTGTCGGCTGAGGGAATGAAACTTGCCCGACTCGGCTCCGTGTTGACCTGGATGACGGCGGGATTGTCCCACTCGGGACGATTGGTCGATGCGTCCAATCCGGTCGCTATCAGGAAACCGGGGAGTGCGCTCAAGAGAATGGTTAGGGAAGAGGTGTTCATGGTTGGGGAATTCGTTCAATTGAAAGTCTAACAGGCAGCCGGATTACGGCAAAGGAAATGAGCCATGGGGTCGGCCCCGTGAAAGTTGTCTGATTTTTGTCATAATTAAATGAAGGCAGGTGAAGGCAAGGAAGAAGTAGCACCCTTGGTAAAATAGGGGCCAAGCGTCAGGGATTGGCCCTGCGGGCGGCCTCCATCTGGGTCGGAGTGATGTACCGGGGCTGCTCGTTATTCATCAAGGCCCGATGAATTTCCCAGGTAACGCTGCTCCAGTCCTCCCCTTCGTACCACCAGGGGGCTGTTTGTTGGCGGTCCCAGGCAATGAGGGCCGCTTTCATCCGGGCAAACTGGTCCGGCCGGGCTTCTTGAAGGTCGAGGGACTCCTGCAAATCGGAAGCGAGATCGTACATCCGGTAACCGAAGCCCTCGAGGCGGATCAACTTGTAGCTACCATGCCGCATGGCGGCCATCTGGTCCTTGCGCCAAAAGAGCGTTTCGTGTGGTGGTGTGTCGACCTGTCCCGTCAGATGCGGCACGAGGTCGACCCCGTCGAGCGGCTTGCCGGTGGTGGCATCCATTCCGGCAGCAGCGACAGACGTGGCAAGGACATCGAGGGCGCTGCTGAGGCCGTCATAGCGCTGCCCCTCCGGGACAACGCCCGTCCATGTCACAAAGAAGGGCACGCGGTGGCCGCCCTCGAACTTGTTCCCCTTCCAGCCCTTGAGGGGGTCGTTCCGTGACTGGTTGTTCTGCATGCCGGCTCCACCGTTGTCGCTGAGAAAGAAGATCAGGGTTTCCTCCAACAGCCCTTCATTCTCAAGATAGTCCGTGATACGGCCGACATTCTCATCGAGCGACCATGTCATCGCGGCGAGCTGCTGTCGCGGGTGTCCGGCGAATTTCTCCAGGTGCTCCGGCTTGGCATCCATTGGCGTGTGCACGGCATTGTAGGAAAGGTAAATGAACCAGGGCCGATCTTGGGTGCCCTGCATGTAGGCAAGGGCCTTGTCGGTGAAGACGTCGGTCAGGTATCCCTGAAAATCGACCTGGGTGCGATTGTGCAGGATAGCACGGAAATTTTCCGGATCATCCACCTTTGGATCGGGAAAGTAGCTCCTTCCCCCTTCGAGGAAACCCCAGAACTCGTCGAAGCCCCGGTTATTGGGGTGGTACATGGTCCGGTTGCCGAGGTGCCATTTGCCGATGCAGATGGTGCGGTAACCGGCGCTACCGAGGACATCCCCCATGGTTGCTTCCGATGGATCCATCCCCTGATCGTGCGGCGGGACGTTGCATTCATGCCCAAAGCGCTGCTGGTAGCGGCCGGTCATCAATCCAGCGCGCGATGGACTGCAAACACTGGCGGTGACATGGGCATCGGTCAGGACGGACCCGAGTCCAGCAAGCCGGTCGATGTTCGGTGTTGGGATGTCAGGACATCCCATGAATCCAAAGTCATTATAGCCGGCATCATCGACGAGAATGACGAGGATATTGGGCTGCGCGGCAAAGGCCGGGAGCCCGGCCATGGTCAGCCCAATTGTCAAAAGTATGGTTCTACAGAGACCACCCATTTAATCTTTAGCGCCGGACAGCGCCTCCCAAGTGATCGCCTTTGGCGTCTCGACTGCTCTTTCCTGCCAGTTCCTTTTCGAGAAGTTCACGCAGTTCCTTGACCTTGGCAGGATAACGGTAGGCGACGTTGTTTTGTTCCATGGGATCTTCCGGCAGATAGAACAGGGCCCCTTGTCCATTGATTTTGTCGGTGGGGAAGACGCCTATCTTACCACGGTTGCGGACCTCACCGGGTGGCAGGTACTTCCATGGGCCTTTGCGGATGGCTTCCATCTTCACTCCCTGCTGGATGAGGTAGTCACGCCCGGTCTCGGTTTTCCCCATCAAGGCATCGAGCAGGTTCTGGCTGTCCTGGGCCCGCCCCTCCGGGATTTCCGCGCCAGTCAAGGCGGCAAAACTGGCCAGCAGGTCTGTGTGGCTGATGAGAGCCTCTGAGAGACCCGGCTTGACGGTGCCCGGCCAGGAAAGGATGAACGGCAGGCGGGTACCGCCTTCCCATGCGCTGTACTTGCCCCCCCGCCAGGGACCGGCGGGCTTGTGGGCGCCATTCATCTCCACGGCCCCGTCGTAATAGCCGTCATAGAGGACAGGGCCGTTGTCCGATGAAAAGATCACGATGGTATCACGGGCAATCCCGTGCTTTTGCAGCGCTTCCATGAGAATGCCGATGCCCCAGTCCATCTGGACAATGGCATCCCCGCGTACACCCAGGCTGCTGGAGCCCCGGAAGCGCGGATGCGGGACACGCGGGACATGGTTCTCATGCGTGGCGTAATACAGGAAGAAGGGGCCCTCCTTGTTGGATTCGATGAATTCGACCGCCTTTCCAAGAAAGGTGTCGGGCATTTCCTCGTCCGTCCAGCGGGCGGCGTTTCCGCCCGTCATGTAGCCGATGCGGCTGGTACCATCGACAATGGTCTTGGCATGCTGCTCGTCGGCCTGGTTCTTCAAAAGATGCGGATGGGAAATACCGGTGGGGTCATTACCGATTGGTTCCTTGTAACTGACCGCGACCGGGTCACTGGGATCGAGGTTCACGATGCGCCCGTTCTCGATGTAAACAGTGGGAACCCGGTCCCCGGTGGCTGCCATGTGGAAGGAGTAATCAAAGCCGAGTTCGCGGGGTCCGGGAGCGATGTCTCCGTTCCAATCCAGTGGTTCGGTGGCGCTGCCGAGGCCAAGGTGCCACTTTCCCACCAAGGCGGTCGTGTAGCCGCACGTCTTCAAGATGGAAGCGATCGTTGGTTTCCCGGGATTGATAATGAGCGGCGCGTTGCCGGGCAGGATAATTGCATCCTCGTTGCGGAAGGCGTATTCACCTGTCAGCAGGGAGTAGCGCGACGGGGTACAGGTTGAAGACGAAGCATAAGCCGAGGTGAAGCGGATGCCCCGGTTGGCCAGCATATCGAGATTCGGCGTGTCCACCCCGGTGGCTCCATAACAGCCAAGGTCGCCATAGCCCACATCGTCGGCATAAATGACAATGATGTTGGGTTGATCATTCGCAAATGCCAGGACACTGGTGGCTAGTGCCAGAAGAAGCATGCTGATTTTCTTTTTCATCTGTAGAGCGTTTTTTTAGTAAATTCAGTTGATAGCTGCTGGAAGCTCGATGGCACCCAAGTCCGGCAGTCCGTTTATTGGGTTGCCGAAAAAGTCGGAGGTCACTTCCAGCCCGAGCCAGAGGCCAATATCATCGCCGGGGAGGGTCTCGATGCGGATGCCGCGGTCCCGGACGAGCTCAGTATTTTGCGGAATGTAATCCTCCGCCTTCATGCCTCCGGGATTGGCAAAACCCACATCTCCGACAATCTGGGCGAGGCTCTCGAATGGCAGCGATTCCGGAAAGAGGTCCTCCCGGATGAGGACATTGTTCCTGACATTGTCCCGGGCAATCCGGTCGACGATTTCATCCTTGCGCCAGTCCTGGTCGCCCAGGACATCCCTCGTTGTGCCAAGGATATGGAAAATGTTATTGGCCACCAGCAGGCCCTCGGTGCTTCCTGTAATGGAAAAACAACTACGGCTGTCGGGGCCGACATAGATGGTATTGTTGTAGATGTAGGAATTGAAGGGGCCGGTCTTCTTCTTGTTCCTTCCCACAAATCCGCTGGTCCAGAGGATTTTCCCCTCCTGGTGAGCCCCGTTCTGCTCCCGCACCCGCGAACCATCATTGATGCTGATATTATAACGGTAGGCGCAGTTATAGTTGTTCCCGAGTATCTCGATGAACCCCCCTTCGTTATCGATGCTCAGATTATACTGCACGATCACATCACTGCAATTGTAGTCAATGTGCGCCCCACAGGAGTCCGCCTTCCCGCGGGCCCGCATAAAGGTGTTCTTCTCAATAAGAATCCGCTTGCTGGTCCACGGCCAGATGCCGCTGCCACGCCCGTGCATGCGGGGGTCGATGTAGGCACCCGACCCGTCAACGATGTTACCCCGGACGATCAAGCCCTCAACCTCTCCCGGCTGTATGGCCGGGCCGCCAATGTCCTTCATGCGGTTGTCGAGCACCATCACCTGGCTGATGTTCTTCATCTCGATCGCCTTGAAGCCCATTCGCTCAATACGGCAACCGGCCACGAGAAAGTGACTTGAGGCAGCGGGCTGGTTTCCCCGGATGACCACTCCATAACCAAGATGGGTGGTCTCATTGCGGCCCTCATGCGGACTTCCCACCCCTGGGTAGATATCATGCAGGTAAAGGTTGCGGATGGTGATGTGACCGACCGGTTTCCCTTTTACTGAATTAACGAGTACACCGGAACGCTGCCTTTCCGGGGAACCATCGACCATGCGACCGCCGTCTCCCGTTATTTCCAGATCCTCGACGAGGATATGGCTGGCATTGAGGATATGCACACCAGCCCGGTATCCGGAGGCGTTTATGACGGGCAACGGCCCTTCACCATAGGCGGAGATCGTGATCGGATGATCCTTTTTCCCCGACTCCGTCAGCTTGATGGAGCCATTGAAAGAGGAGCCCCGCTTCAGCAAAATGCTGTCCCCCGGCTTGAATTTTGCCTTCGAGACTTTCTTCAGGCTTTTCCAGGCTGTTTCTGGAGCCTTGCCGTTTTGCCTGTCAGAGCCGGCATCCCCGTCCACATAGTATGTAGTCGCCTGCAGCATCTGGCAGAGGCCTGCCAGCAAACCGAGAGTTAAGAGAAATTTGAGTCGGAGATTCTGCACAGAGCTTTGGTCGTTAAAAAGGGCCCTGGCCGCAGCCAGGGCCCGATGTTAAATCAAATCAGGCATGTTGCCCGGATGGGAGTATCCTTACCAACTAAAGGTATTGGTAATGGTCCAGGTCCGCTCCGGCGGAATCCGTACCGTACCGTATGAGCCATCCGCATTCCCCTTGACCGGGATAAGTTCCTCTTCACCGAAGAGGTTGCGGACGTTCATATTGATATTCCAACGGACGTCCTTGCCGAAGACCCTGATATCGGTGCGGTAACCGAGGTTCAGGTCGACGTAAGTCGTATCCGGGGCATACCAGGGATTATCGATGTCGGCAATGTTCTGGTTGTTTTCATCGCGGATGAGCGGATAACCGATACCGACCTTGTCCTGCCAGCGGATGGCACCACCAATGAAGGCCCCATCAAGGAACCCATCGGTGAACTCATACCGGGTAACCAGATTGGCCCGCCATTCGCGGATTTCCGGAGTTGCCGTTCCTGACTGGGCAGCATCCGCACGCAGTTCGAAAACATGCTCATTATTGTACTGCGCAACCCATGACTCATAACTCTGGCCAGGATTCCGGACAATGTTTCTGAGCTCACCATTGAACATGGTTTCCGTGTTGCTGAGGAACTCATCAACAAATTCGAGTTCGAGGGCGGCAATGTCTGCTCGAACGGCTTCTGCCTGGGCAACATTGATCGCAATACGCCAGTTACGGGTCGGGTTGTAGACCAACTCATACTCATACCCCTCGGAAATCACGTTGCTGAGCGAGGTATAGTTGACGATATTATCCGTCTCCCAGGTTACCTGGCCATCAACCACGATAAAACGAGGGTTGAAGTTATACTCCGGACCGATGCGGGCCAGGAGCTTGTCTGGCAGGGCGTCATAGAATGCCCGGGCAACCTCCTCGAAGCTCTGGAAGGAGTTGGGTCCGTTGGACCACTCCAGTCCATCCGGGTCGGAGGGGTCGGTACTCGGATCCTGTGGCGTGTAGCCGGCCAGATCGGCCCCAACCATGCGGTTGATGAGACCATTCAGGTAGCTGCCCGGGTTCCCGATACCGTCAACCCTTGCATTGATGACCTTGGTTTCAAACTTGGTCACCCGGAAGTCCAGTTTTCCGTTGAACATGGTCAGGGAGATACCAATTTCCTCGGTTTCCGCCTCAGGTGAACCGACCTCCTCATTATAGACATTACGGCGTTGGCCGACGGGATCGAAGTTTTCCGAAGTGTTCCAATGGAGCCGGAGATCGGAATCGAAGGGTAGCTCGAAGAGATACTCCTCGGGGAATTTGACCACCACGCTATAGGTCCAGGAGTCCTTCTCCTGCTGGGAAGCGGGGACAAGCTCAAGCTTATCAAAGTTCAGTTCACCTGAAACAGGATCCCGTGGTGGATCGATGGAGGTGAAGGTGTCTGAATTGTCACGGCGCCAGCCAAAGAGAGTCACGACATGCTCATCCAGCCAGTGGCTCTGGAGGAAGATAGCCTTGGACTCAATGTCCTCCTTCTGGTCGCGGGCCGTCTCGTAGACCCGCTTGGCAGTGGCATCACCAGTGACAAACTCCTTCGCAGCCGGATCGTAGATGCGCAAGGTGTAGGCCTGGCCCCATGCAGGACGCGTTGCAGTGATTGGCTGCAGGCGGACATCATCCTCGGTAACAGCGCCTTCCTGGGAATCACCCAGATAAAAGAGGCCGTTGACCTGGGTCCGGAATACGCCCGGCTGGGAAGCCAGCGATGAGGCGAAATTCAAGTTGGTTCCATCTGCAGACCACGTACTCCGGAAGGTCCGGTTGGTATTAAACTGGGTCGACTTGAAGAAAAGCCCGTTCAGGGTGTGGCGGCCAAGCATTTTCAGGATACTTGAATCCGATTCCCGGAAATCGTGCTTGATGAAGGCATTGGCTTGGAAGGACTCAAAGTCATTGCCGTTTCTCTGGTCCCGGAACACGTCCCGGCCGACGATAAACGGCCGGCCATAGTTCGGGTTGCGGACAAGTTGATCCGCGATGGGTCCGCCCGTGTTAAAGGCGTCCGTGCGGACGGAGAGGTACTCATTGGTGTCGATGGCGAGAATATTGTCGCCCCCCGAGATCGGGAAATCGCGGTAACGGTTGAAGGTCTGCTTGTCATAAGCAATTTCGAAACCGGCCTTGCCTTCCAGGAGGAGTTGTTCCAGACGGATGTTTTAGGCTTGGAAATTCTGCCGGCGGTAATCGAGTCCGCCCGTGAGCAGGTAGTTGTAGAAGTCAAAGACTTCACGGTTCTGCAACCGGGTGCGGAAAAAGCCTGCCCGGTTCCGGTTGCGGTCACCGGTACTGCGAAGATAGCCACCCGGGCCGAGATTGCCAGCCGGAACAACGGCTTGGAAACCCTGCACCGCGGAAAGGTCACCGCTGAGGCCAACGTGGGCCTCGGGGGAATTGGGGTCCGCGAAGACAAGGCCCCACTGGCGATAAAGGGGGAAGCCGGGAAGCAGGTCGGGATTCGGAACGACATTTCCCGATCCATTCTGATAGCCATCACTGTCGTAGCTTCTCCGAAGGGCACCGACGGTCTTCCACTTGGGCTGGGCCCAGGGTTCGCCATCGCGAGGGTCGGTCCCCTCAAACCAGGAGGCCATACTCCATACAGGGGGAAGCATGTTCTGGGGGACACCCTCGATGCTTCCGAATTCCGCATTCGCCCGAACAGTTGTGCGGCCTAAAAAGCTCCCGGGATCCGGGTTGCGGACGCGCCAGGTCCATGCCGTGTAGAGGCGTTCATCCTCATTGTAGGCCGGTTCCTGGCGGAACTTTTCCCGCTCGGCAAGGCCGTCAATACGGAAGGCAAGGCGGTCATCGACGAGAACCCGGTTAAAATGGATTTCGCCCCGGTGGGTACCATGCTCACCGTACTGGTACTTGATTTGGTTGGTGTCATTGAAGACGGCTTTCCTTAAGCTCACGTCCACGACACCACCGGCGGAACCGGTACCGGCCAAGATGGCGTTGGGGCCACGGCTGATGGTCACCCGGCCAAAATTGTAGTTGTCGGAGGGGATGGTGGATTCGAAGTAATCGCGGGTCCGTGTTGCCGGGGCCAGAGCCCGGAAGCGGTTGACGCCGGATGGATTGCCCCGGACGTCGTCAGAAGATTCCGCGGCGAAGCCACCGAAGTTACCCTGCATCCCGCCACCTTCACCGGAGGTAGTGTAAGTCAGGATGTCTTCCACCTTGGTGGCATCGATGTCCTTGATGAATTCCTCGGTATAGACGGAAACGGCTGCACCGATGTCCTTGATATCCGAATTAATACGGGTACCGGCAAGGGTGCTGGTAGCCAGATAGCCGATATCTGAATCAGACTCGACAATAAAGGGGCTCAGCTCATAAACCTCCTCGTTGTCAGAATCAGCTGCCTCCTGGGCGAAGAGCAGGGAACCGGAAATCGTTCCGGCCAATAGGGTCAGTAGTGTTTTTTTCATGGTTTTGTGGAGTTTGGTTTTAGTGAAACTTGCTGGGGGATATTTTCAGCAGTATGAATTGCATTTTAACAACAGGGGCAGTTCTCCGGATAGGAGACTTGTATCAATGATGCGGGAATTTTGTCCCGTTCGGGCGGAAAAGCCTATGAAATAGGGCCTTCTGCCCATTTCAGCGCAAATTGTAGAGTGGGGATGCACTACAGAGGTGTTTGGAGGAGTGGATGACTCAAAAATGTCGTTTCAGACTATAAAGGCTGAATAAAATGGTCAAGATTCCCTTTAGCGGGAGGATTCAGGTACATGGCACCCCACAATCAGGACTAAATGTCCCAATTTTTTGCCCTTTTGTCCCAAGGCGCACTTTGCCGTTGATAAGCATGGAAACGGGGATTCATCTCATAACACGATGAAGCAACTCTTCCACCTGCCCCGATTCTTTCTTTTAGCCCTCCCTATCCTGCCTGTGACAGGGCTGCTTCAGGCGGGTGACACCCCATCGGACCCAAGAAACATCATTGTCATCCTCGTCGACGACCTGGGCTGGGCGGACCTGGGTTGCTACGGTAGCAGCTTCCACGACACCCCCAACCTCGATGCCCTGGCCGCAGAGGGAATCCGCTTTACCGAGGCCTATGCCGCTTCCCCTGTTTGCTCGCCCACCCGGGCCGCCCTGATGACGGGCAAACATCCGGTCAGGGTCGATATCACCGACTGGATAAAGGGCTTTGTAAAAGAGAATCCGCCGCTCCTGACCCCGGAGGATCGTGACGAGCTGGCCTTGGAGGAAGTGACGATGGCGGAAATCCTCAAGGGGCAAGGCTATACCACTGGCTATTTCGGCAAATGGCATCTTGGTGAGACAGAGGAATACTGGCCGGAAAACCAGGGGTTTGATGTAAATTATGGGGGATTTTCGAAAGGCTCTCCCCCGGGTGGATATTATGCTCCCTGGAATAATCCACGGCTGGAGAATGGTCCGGACGGGGAATACCTGACCGATCGCCTGACCGATGAGGCCATCGGATTCCTGCACCGGAACCGGGAAAGCCCGTTTCTTCTCTATCTTGCCTTTTACACGGTACACACGCCTATCGAGGGATGTGCCAAATGGGATGACCACTATGCCGATAAGCGGGAGGGCCTTGCCTACCCGGATCCGGATGCCACCCGCCCGGAGGGACCGGCAAAATCCCGCCTCCACCAGTCCAACGCCAAATATGCCGCCATGGTTCGTTCGATGGACGAAAATGTGGGCCGGCTGATGGATGAATTGGAGTCCCTTGACCTGGAGGATGACACGATCGTGGTATTTACCTCCGACAACGGTGGACTCTCCACGCAGGGAGGGCGCATTGCCCCGACCTCAGTGCTGCCCCTGCGGGCGGGCAAGGGCTGGTGCTATGAAGGGGGAATCCGGGTGCCTTTGATTATCCGCGCCCCGGAGCGGACCACACCCGGCACGGTCAGCGCTCAACCGGCGATCAGTATGGATATCCTCCCGACGATACTCGACTTGGCCGGACTGCCACTGCAACCGGAGCGGCATCTCGACGGGATATCCCTTGGTAGCACGATTGCTCAGCCGGACAACATCCAGCAACGAAGCCTGGTCTGGCACTTTCCACACTACCATGCCAGCCGCTGGACCCCGGGCACGGCCATGCGGGTTGGCGACTGGAAGATTATCCAGCGCTACGAATCCGGAACCGTTGAACTTTACAATTTGAGGGATGATCCCGGGGAGCAGACCAACCTCGCAAAGGGACAAGCGCAGGTGCTGAAAGGCATGCAAACCAGCCTTGAGGCATGGCACGCTGCGATGGGCTCGGGAATTCCAAAGGCATACGGGGCTGGGGAAAATTGATTTGCAGCCAATTGATGGAATCTGCATCAAATCTACCGACTGCCCTTGTTTAACCCTCAACCCCAAAGTTCATAATGCATATATTGGATCTGATTGTATTCTTCGTCTTCGTGGCGGCGGTCATCTCGATTGGCCTGTGGAAAAGCCGCGGAGAGGACCTCAAGGGCGACCATGCCGCCAGCGACTACTTCCTCGCCGGACGAGGGCTGAAATGGTGGCTTATCGGCTTCTCGCTCATTGCCGCCAACATCTCCACCGAGCAATTTGTCGGCATGTCCGGCAACGCGGCCAGCCATATCGGGATGGCCATTGCCAGCTATGAATGGATGGCGGCGATTACCCTCGTCGTAGTGGCCTTCGCCTTCCTGCCCTACTTCCTCAAGGCGGGCATCTACACCATGCCGGAATTCCTCGAATACCGCTACAACAGCGGAGCGCGCCTCATTATGGCGGCGGGAACAGTCTTTATCTACCTGCTTCTCCTCGGAGCAGTGACCTACTCCGGCGCCCTGACCATCCGGACCATCGCCATGGAGCGGGGGGTGGACATTTCCCTCCAGGCCGGTGCCCTCGCCATTGGCCTCATCGCCATGGTCTACGTTATCGCCGGTGGGCTCAAGGCCTGTGCCTGGGCGGACCTCATCCAGGGGAGCGCCCTCATTGTTGGTGGCGGTATCATCATGTACTTTGCCTTCGACATGATGGGCAGTGCGGAAACCCTCGCAGGAATCGCCGACGTGAAGACCGGCGAAGTGGTCATGAAAAGCTTTGATGCCGAAACGGGTGCCTTTGCCCGCTTCATGGAACTGAACAGCACCCGGTTGAACATGTTCCTGCCAGCCAGCGACAGCACCCTTCCCTGGACGGCCCTGCTGCTGGGCTTGTGGATTCCCAATTTCTACTACTGGGGTCTCAACCAGTACATCACCCAGCGGACCCTTGGCTCCGCCTCCCTCTCCGAGGGACAAAAAGGGATAGTCTTTGCTGCCTTCATGAAGCTGCTCATTCCCTTCGTCATTGTCATCCCCGGCATCATGGCCTTCAACCTCTTTGCCGGAAATATGCACATCGCCGCCGGAAAGGACAACGGGACGGTCCTGGCCAAGTACCTCGCCGCCAATCCCGCCAGTGCAGTGGTCAACGTCATGGAAGCCCCCTCGAATGAAGTGCTGGCAGCCATTCCCCATGACACCTACGTCCTGGCCGTCTATCCGGACGCGGCCGCCGTTAATGCAGCCGAGCTGCCCAACGGTCATGTCTTTGCCTTGAGCCAGGATGCCTTTGCGGCCGCCCAGGCCAGCCTGAGTGGTCCGACGGTCTTTGAAAGCGACGACTACGCCTTCGCCAGCGCCAATCCGGCTTTGGCGACCGAACTGGCAACCTTCAATGCGGCTGTCCTTGCGGCCAATGACTCTGTAGCGACCGAAAAACTACTCGGCTACAAGTATGACACCGCCCTCGGACAACTGCTCTCCAATGTCCTGCCGGCGGGATCCGGCCTGCTCGGCTTTGTGCTGGCCGCCCTTCTTGGGGCGGTGGTCAGCTCCCTCGCGGCCATGCTGAACGCAGCCTCGACTATCTTCTCGATGGACATCTTCAAAAAGTACATCCGCCCCGAAGCCAAGCAGAGCAGCATCGTCGTCCTGGGACGGGTTAGCGTGGCGGTTTTTGCGGTAATTGCGGTGGTCCTGGCCCCGATGCTGGGCAACCCGAAGATCAGCAATTCCATCTTCACCATCATCCAGGAAGGTCAGGGTCTCATTTCCCCCGGTATCCTCGCGGTCTTTGCCTTTGGCCTGCTGGTCCACAAGGGACCGCGGATTTGTGGCGTTGCCGGATTGCTGACCAACATCATTGCCTACCCGGCCCTCAAGTTCGCGGTGCCGGATGTCAACTTCCTCAACCGGATGGCGATCTGCTTCTTCCTTTGCCTTGTTGTCATGACCGTCATCACGGTGGCCAAGCCGCTGGCCAAGCCGATTGAGTTTGAAGCCAAGAACGTGGTTGCCCTGGAGTCCTCCAAGGGTGCCCGCACCGCCGGCATCGGGGTGGTCATCCTGACCTTGCTGCTCTACGTGGTCTTCTCCCCCATCGGCATTGCCGGCTGAACGGCGCTTTAACCGATTCTCGCCTTTACTACCCGGGCAGGTACATCCTGTCCGGGTTTTTTATTCATCACTACTCCTCTACCGCCAGCAATCGGATGAAGCGGGGTAAGGCCAGCGGCATCTGGACGCGAACCGATTCCAGGCCAGAATTGGTGGAATGGCTGAATACTTCAATCAGGATACCGTCAGTACCGTTTTCCAAAAGGCTCCAGTCATTCAGGTTGGGTGAACCCGTAAGGAGGGAGCTGACACCCGCCGCGTCCTTCAGGCGGTCGAACTGAAACATGAGCGTTGTTGGCCCCAAGGAAGTCTGCGGGAGCAAACCCTCCGCATCGGCAAGCGCACTCTCCGCCCCCAGCAGATAGGCCATGCCATTCGACACGCCATCCCCGTTGGGATCGCCCGCGAAGGCAGCTGCCGCGCCACTTAGCCCGGAAGTCACATGGGCCCAGTCGTCAAATGGGGTATTGGGAACAACAGCGATCGCCAGGGATCCATTTTCAGAAGCAAATGCGTAATCGACATGGTATCCTTCCGGGAGGCCCGTTGTACTGGCAAATTCACCTGTCAAGGTATCGTAGTTGACAATGACCAGTCCCTCGGCGGGAAAGTTTTCTATTGTGGTAATATCCAACTTGGCCCCCTCCAGAATCAGGTTTCCGGATGACAATGACCCGGCATGGGTCCCCTTCTCTAAAACACCGCGAATAGTAAGGGGACTCGATACGCGGCCTTCCCCGGAGAGGCGACCTTGAGGGCCAATGACGACACCGGCGCTGTTCGAGATATCCACTCCAGCCGAGACGGAAAGGCTTCCCTCGCTGATGATAATCTGTCCTCTATTGGAGGGAGCTGAATTAAACTGGAGCTTGAAGGGCCCTTCCTTGTGCAAATGACATGGTTTGGATTCCTCCAGAATCTGACCGCTAATCTGCAAGAGTCCGCTGCCCGTTCCTGAAAGGAGCAAGTCTTCAAAGAGGAGCAGGTCGAGGTTGATGATGATCGTTGCCTGATCCGAATTCACCTCAATACGCGCTCCCTCTCCCGACAAGCTGTCCGTGAGAGCCAATTCCTTTCCGTCAAGTTCCATGGTGGAGGCATCGTTGCCGGTGAAGGCAAGGCGGTTGAGCATGAATTCCAGACCGGTTCCGCGGGTCAGGTTATTGGTGGCAGTGTAGTCAAAATTTCGCGACGGAAAAACCAGTTCCGCACCGGGGAATCCGTCGAGGGCAAGTAAGGTGTCATTGAGCCCGGTGTCCACGTCCTGCCAGCGGTTGGGTTCGCTCCAGGTAAACTGGCTCAGCATGCTGTCGCTGACGGATCCACGCTCGAGAACGAAATTGTCCAGCCGGCCAAAGCCGACACCGGAAACCTCGGGATTCAAGCGGACAAATAGCCGCTTCCCGGCGACTTCAGCCGGGACGGGGGCGAACACGTGGCTCTCGGGTTGGTAATTGCCATTGCTCTGGCTGAGACCGGACAAGGCCACCTCGATAATCGTCCGGTTTCCAGCAATTGTGTCGTTGTCGGTCGTGAACAGGGTCACCGCGACGCGATCGGAGGCATCCGTCCAATCGGTTGTATCGGCCCACTGGTAGCTGGTATGAAGCACTTCCCCACCGAGAAGGTCGTACCCGGTATCCAACCCGAAGACGCGCAGGTCGGACTTGGCGAGAATGGCATTACGCGTGCCATCATAATCCAGGTTCGTGTTGGTGGCCGTTTGGGTTTGCGCTCCGGTGCCAATATTCACCCATGCCTCCGTTTGGGCGAAGGTTCCCTTCCCGTCCGGTGCCGTAGTGGCGTTGAAGTCGCCGTTGAGGGTGGATCCATCGACGATGACGAGGTCCGGGTTGAAGACGGTCCCACCGGGCGGGGGTGGAATGGCGATAAAGGCATCATTCTGGTTGATGCTCTCCGGGGGGTCCTGCAAAGCGGCGTGGCGCGGCTTGTCCGACCCGGCCTCAAAGCGGTTCAGTTCGTGGATGAGATCGTCGAGGATGCCAGGTTCGTCCAAGGCAAGATTCTGGCTTTCCCCGATGTCATCGGCTAGATTATAGAGACGGTAGGTCCCGTTGGAGGCGGTCAGTTTCCAGTCGCCCTTGCGCAATCCGACACGGTCATCCTTTCGCACGACAATCACCTCGTGAGGAGGAGTGGGATTGGTTCCGTTGAGGAATGGTCGCAAATCCACCCCGTCAAGGGAATCCAGACGGACACCATCAACCGTTGTCTCATCCGTCGCCCCGGCCAGGTGGGCAATGGTTGGGACAAAGTCAATGGAATGCACCGGGAAGTCATAAACGCCACCGACAGGAAAACCGGCGCCGGCCATGAACATCGGTACACGGATACCACCCTCCTCGGGGTTGCCCTTATAGCCACGCAGCGGATAGTTACTGGAGGCATTGCTGCTGGGCCCGCCGTTGTCGTTGATAAAGACGAAGAAGGTATTATCGAGAACCGAGTCAGCGGTATCCCCGTCGCGGTCTGGATCATCGAGCCGCGCGATTATCCCTTCAATGGCCTTGTCCATGGTCAGGATCATGGAGGCATACTGGCGCCGCTTGGTATTGCTGATTCCGGAAATGCGGGGATCGTTGTAGTCCGGAGAATTGTGCAGTGGACTATGGGGCGCGGTAAAGGCCACGTAGAGGAAAAAGGGAACCGGGTTGCCGTGCTGGTCCTCCTGTCCGGAGCGCTCTGTAATGAAATTTTCAGCACCTGCACCAAAGGCAACCGTCACGTTCATTGTGTTCCACGGGGCCTGGTTCTCGACCACGGTGTCTGTGATGGTCCCATCTGGTGCGACGTCTGTTCGCCGCAGCAGCTGGTCTGCCCTTGTCGCGGCACCACCGTCATAGGTCCGGGAACCTCCCCATATGCCGAAGAAGGTATCCACACCCTGTCGTTGTGGCCGGTTGCCGGGCTGGTCCCCATCATCCGCCATGGCGCCTATGTGCCACTTGCCAATGGCTCCGGTGCTGTAGCCCATGCTCTTCATCCATTCAAAGATGGTGACGGTTTCCGGGAAATGACCATCCCTCGCGGTGGCTGAGGTCAGGTTGTTGGTGTTGTATTCGTAACCAAGGCGGTTCTGGTAGAATCCAGTCGTGATGGCCGCCCGTGAGGGTGAGCAAACTGAACCGGTATAAGCACTGCTGAACAACGTTCCCCCGGCCCGGAGCGTATCGAGCTCGGGGGTTGGAATTTCCGTTGTGCGGCCGGTGAGCGCATCCATGAAGCCAAAGTCAGCATAGCCCGCATCGTCGGAGATAATGAGGACAATATTCGGCCGGGCCATAAGGGACACCGGGACGTGTACCAGCAGCACAATCAGGGCAATCAAGGAAAGGCGCGGATTCATTCTATTGGCCTACGGGGTATTGGCGTCGATCAGGGAGTCTATCCGTTTCCGGATGATTTCTTCAAGCTGTGTTTTAACGGCGTCCTCCTCCAGAATGACCTCATCGGAGAGGGCAGCCTTCTGCAAAGCCCTGGTCAATTGCTCCAGGCGGACACTGATATAGACATCCTTTCTGAATTGTACCGGGCCGTAGAAAATCTCCCCGGCCTCTTTCATTTCCTTCCGCCGAAGGTTCTCTTCATGAAAGGCTGTAATCATGTCCCGGTAACTCATTACAGCTTCGAGCAAACCCTGTTCGACCGCCAAGGTTTGAACAACCCGGAAACGGGCGATGCTTCGGAGAGCCTCATTCTTCAGGGTTTCCCCGGGTGTCACTCCATCCACTTCAGTTGTCCAGAAGTCCGGTGACATATCGACTCCATGGAGTCGCATAATCCGGCTGGCGACATTTGTTTTAACCCGTTCTTCATGAAAACGGTACTCGTCCTCGAATACCGGTTGTCCACCCAGGATGGCGACAACGGTCTCCCCGGCGCAGGCCAAGGCGGTACTCAAGAGGAAGAGTGCCAGGCATCCGGTTGGACGGAACATATTCATTCCCGTGACTTATTGGGATCCGCTCAAATCAAGGGCATAGAGCCAGGCGGATCCGCTCCCGACAGAGTCTCCGTAGCTGGCGACCCAGGTTGAGAAGGCTTGGGCAAAAAACCATTCACCACGGATATCGGCCGGTGACAATGCAGCGGAATCGTAGAGGTAGAGCCAGGACCCGGCTCCCGGATTTATGTAGTCTTCCGGCAAATACACCCACTGCCCGGCGGAGACGCTGTACATCCAGTTGGAAATACCGCCGCCGTCGGCCCCAACCCAGATCCAGCCGAGGAATCCGGATCCTGTGTCGACATAGCCGGTATCGCCGATCTTGAAACCGGCCCATCGGCCCATGCCCTCAGTCTGGAACTCATGGGCACCGATGCTGGGGACCAGCCCATCCGGAAGAGGATTGTCGAAGAAGTCGCGGCCGCCGTTATCCGCAATCAACATCCCAGCGGCAATGGCCGGGGAGCCTGCCTGGATCATCATGTCCATCGGCTTCGGGTCCGGGTTGCCGGGAAACAGGACCAGTGGATCCCCGCTAACCGGTGAAAGGTCAGCCCCTGGAAGGGTTATGTTGCCGTGATAGAGGTTGTGGCTGAGCACATTGCCGGCCTGGGTCATACGACCGATGTCATCAAAGGTTGACGGGTTTCCCGTGGCCAGGAAAAGGTTGTTGTGGATGGCATTGTTGTCGGGCCATTCCCCTCCCCAGTTATTGATGGCAATGGCCTTGTAGGAGGACTGCCGATTGGTCGTGACTATGGTGTTGTTATAGACCTTGGAACGCGTGACCCGGCCGCTCAGCATAATCCCGGCGGAATTCGCCTTGTTCCGGAAACCGACATCAACCCCGATATTATACCGGGCCACGGCGTCCTCCTGGAAAAAGGAGAAGTCCGAAAGGACGATAATCTCGACCAGGCCGCCATCGACATCATAGCCGAAATTGTACTGCATGAGCGTGTCGATGCAATTGTAGTCGAAGTGACAGATGTAGCTGTCGGCTTTTTCGTTCCTCAGGTGGCGAAAATCGTTGAATTGGACCAGGGTTCCATCGGTATCAAACGGCCAGAAGGCACTACCCTCATTGGTTCCCGACATGTAATTGTATTGAATGACGGCATCCTTGGTTCCCTGGAGCTGGAGCATGTTGCGGTGGATGTTAATCCCGGTGTTGTTCTGGAAGACAAACCCAATGCTGGGGTAATAGCTTCTCCCCCGGATTCTGGAATCCGAGAGGCTTTGGTTCCGGTCATGAAACTGGACCGCCCGTCCGTCGATATTGGAGAACAAGCAATCCTCGACAATAAAACCATTGAAACGGGAACGGAGGGAATCGGGTTCCTCCCCGAAGTCAAGGGCCTCGGCCATAATAGCCCGTGATTCGTTTTCAGGGTCGGCGCCCTCGATGTTGATAAAATCAAGATCGTGGAAGTGGAAGTGCTGCATATCCCCCGAGCCGGCGGAGGCCTGGATACGGATGCCGTAGCGATGGGGAATCGACCCCGCTGGATAGTCGTTGCTGATCTGGAGGTTGCGGAACTCAAGGCCCCGGTCGCCGGTGATGTAAATCACCTCCACGTCCTGCTCACCACCCTGCAGCAGCGGTTTGGCTCCCGTCCCGTAGGCACCAAAGACAATCGGGTCCTGTGGTGTCCCGCTGCCCCAAAGGTAAAAGCGACCCGTAAAGACGTCGCCTGCCTTGAAAAGAACCACTTCCCCTGCCTTGATCCGGACATCACTCAGACGTTCCAGGGTCTGCCAGGCGGTTTCGGGCGAGCGGCCATCGTTGTTGTCGTTCCCGTTGACCGCATCAAGGAAATAGGTCCCCTCGGCGGGATCCGTGTAGGTCGGCTCCCCATTGAGCGGAACAACCGGATTCTCATCGACACCAGCGCTACCGGCGCCAAATGCCGGTAACGCCAGTGTCATGAAGGCAAGTGAGACGAACGCCGCTGATCCACAGCGGGAAGGACGGGGTGGTGTCATGTCGGTAAGGGGGATTAGTTGCCGGGAACGTAGCTCCAGGCACCGGATTCGCTGACAAATCCTTCCGGTAGGTAAATATACTTTCCGAGGTTGATCGACCAGACGTAATCGCCCTGGCTGACGTTGATCCAGCCAAGCCAGGGGGATGTGTCGACCCAGCCTTCCCCGTCGACGGCATATCCCGCCCACATGGTTGTACCGGACCCCCCCTCGAAGGTGGCTGAAACAATCTGAGCGCCCCCGATGGAAACGGCCCGGTTACTGGAGGAAATCGAGATCTTATAGACATCCGCATTTTTGGGCAGGTCCTTGCTGCCATAGACAGCATAATGAGCCATCGGGTAATTGCCGGAGCCAGGGTCACTGGTGACAGTGGTCTCGACCAGGTCATCCATGGTGATCGGTGTAGTCAAATCCCCGGGAGTGCGGTAATAGAAGGTAGTCCGTCCATCGGAAACGATTCCCTGATTAAAGCGGCTACCCGCTTCATCGCTGGCAAATCCGGTCAGATAGACAACGACATAATAACCATCCGGGAAATTGGCCCTCAGGTTGGAAAAAGTAAGGGAGACCTCGGGAGTTGCCGGATAGACATTCGGCCCGTGGTGCAGAGGGGTTCCCACTGTACCGGCACCATACCGGCGCGGGGCACCGCCATCGTCATCCTTTCCCCAGGGAAATCCAGTTTCAATCAAAACGGTGCTTTCGGAACCGTCCTCCCAGAGCGGATTGGCGAATGTGAAACCGATATTGTTCCAGTTCCCGACAACCGTTTCCAAGCCGGGAACCCCATAGTCGGTGAGGACACGGGTTGCATCAATGTCAGCACCGATATTGACGCTGATGACACCGGCTCCCTGCAGAGCGGAGGCGGACGTAGCGGCAACAAGGGCAATAAGGACTTTCTTGAGATAATTCATACGTTTCATGGTAATCCTATGAGATGAGTTAGAGTTTGTTAAAATGTCTTTGGAAGACCGAGCTGGATTATATGGGAATACTTGGACGGTGTCTCGGTGAATTTGTTCCGATTGGAGGGGGAATTTGTCCCATGGGGGGACTTTTCCGCAGAAACAAGAGGGCCAAGGCGGCGAAAGACCACCTCGGCCCCCCGGTTTAACAAACCCAACTCCAAAAGCGTAGCTGGACGATGAGTCCCAGTGGATAAATTATAGCAGATGCCTCTCCCGTCCCGCTCGGTAATTCTGTTCTCTTCTAACCCAAAATTTGTCCCAGCCGGAGAAAACCAGGGGTTACAGGCGATCTAATCCCACTCAACCCGCAAGCGGAAGAAATCCTTCTGGGTGGAAGCTGGTATCTGGAAGGTCTGGTCAAATCCGGCTGCAGCATCCCCGTTCAGGGCATCGACGGCGGTCCAGGATTCGAGGTCCGGGCTTTGCTCGAGGATATAGAGGCGATCCGGGAGAACATTTTTCCCCGGAAGGAGCAATTCCGGCAGGCCGGACGGGAGGAAAATGGTGAGGGCCAGGAAGTCATTGGCATTATTGGGATCGGATCCGCTGAGAAATTCGCTGAAATTACTGCGCCCGTCCCCATCGGGGTCCTGCACTCCGTCAGCAGGATTATCGGGATCCAAACCAAGGCCGGGCTCGACGGAATCCGGAATGCCATCCCCGTCCGTATCGACTGGGACCTCGGGAAGGAGAAGCTCAAGGTTGTCAACGAGGTAGACGTCATTCCTGAGAGGCGTGCCACTTCCGGGGTGCTCGATAAACAGGCCCACGCGGTTGGCCCCCGTAACCCCGGCTGCCACCAGCTCGGCGGAACTTAGGTTGAGGCTGAAGGTACCGGTCTGGCCAATAACCGGTGAAAGCAGCTCCCCGACGGTCACCTGCTTGATTTGTTGGATTAAGTTCCCGGTTGCCGGATCAAACTCGCCGATGCCCACCTCAATGCCGAGGTGCTGATCGAGCGTGTTGGCAATTTCCCATTCCCCGCTGAAGCGGTAATCCTGATCCGGATCAAGCGTCCTGCCGGATTGCCATAACACCATCACCGAATCGTAACCCCAGCCCGGGCGGAGACTTCCATTGATGACATTGACCGAGCTCTCCTGCGCTTCCTGCTCATAGGCCACGTACCACGTTTGCACCGGAAAAGGGATGCCCTCGTTGACCGGATTCGCGACCGACGCAAAGTCCTCAAAGAGAATAAGGGGCTCCACGTAAGGCGAACTTGGCGGGGTGGTTACTGCCTGTGTCGCGCCCGGTGCGCCCGCTTGGTCCATCGCATCCCGCAATGTGACCCTGTAGGCGTAGGTCGTGTTTGGTAAAAGGCCATCGTCTGCATAGGTGGGCTCCAACTGCCAGCCAGAGTCATTCCCACCAAAGTTGCCGCTGACCTCGGTAAAGTAATATTCGGTATTGAGGGGACCCGTCACCGCCGTCATCGAGACCGCTCCGGAGGCAATGACCGCCGGGACCTGCGCAAACGCGGCTTCGGGCAGAGGAAGCGGGGTGCCCCCCAGTTCGACCGCGCCCATGTCCGGAAGGCCAATCACCGGATTGCCAAAGAAGTCTTCAGCGACATCGAGCCCAATCCGCAGCCCGATGATGTCATCCGGTAATTTCTGAATCTGGATACCCCGGTCTGTGATAAGCTCTTCCGCTTGGGGGATATAATTCTCGGCAAGGAGTCCGCCGGCATTGGCGAAGAGGGGGTTGCCGTACTTCGGGTCCGAATCGGTGAAGGAGGGATCGGCAAGGGAATCCCGGTAAAAGACCGGCACGATGCCTGTGCGCTGGTAGAGGTTGTTCTTCCAGACAATGTGGTCGACCATCTCCTGGGTGTAGTCGTCAAAGGCGTCGCTGGTTATGTCCACCGCCGGACCCTCAAGATAGAAGATGTTGTTGGCCACCAGAAGGCCGAGGGCGCTTTCATTGACACTGAAGGTGCTCCTGATGTCGCCCTTGACGTATACCGTGTTGTTATAGAGGTAGCTGTTGAAGGGGCCGACGGGGGTATTCCCGGAACCCACATAGCCACTGATCCAGATGACATGGCCATCCTGGTTATTGGCCAAGGTACCGGGGCCGTTGGAGGGCTCCCCCTTCACGCGGGCACCGTCATTGATGCTGATGTTGTAGCGGTAGGTGCAGTTGTAGTTGTTTCCGAGGATTTCGATGAAGCCGCCCCCGTTGTCGATGCTCAGGTTGTACTGCACAATGACGTCCCGGCAGTTGAAATCGATGTGGATGCCACAGGAGTCGGCCCGGCCCCGGGCATGCATGAAGGTGTTCTTTTCGATCAGCACCCGGTCGCAGGTCCAGGGCCAGATGCCACTGCCACGCCCATGCATCCGGGGATCAATAAAGGAACCCGAGCCATCGACAACGTTACCCCGGACCACAAGGTCATTGACCCGCCCCGGCTGGATGGCGGGCCCGCCGATGTCTTTCATGTCATTGTCCAGCACCTCGACGAAACTGACCAGCCTGAGCTCGATGGCCTTGAAGCCCATCCGCTCGATGCGGCAATTGCGGATGATGAGGTTCCCGGAAAGGTTCCGGTCCTGCCCGTTGACCCCGATCCCGGTTCCCATGTAGGTGGTTGACGTCGCCCCCTCGCTTGAGGTGCCAATTGCCGGGTAGATGTCATGGATAAACAGGTTGTCCACGGTGATGTGGCTGACGCTGTTGCCCGGCCAGCAATTGAGGTAGACCCCATAGCGATTTCCTTCCGGGGAGCCGTCAACCATGGCCCCCCCATCACCGGTAATCTCAATATCCCGTACCTCGATGTGCCTGGAATTCAGGACATGCACCCCGGCAATGTACCCGGAAGCGTTGATAACCGGTTTCAGGCCCTCCCCGTATGCTGCCACAACGATGGGTTGCCCAGCCGCACCGGTTTGGTTGCTAAGGAGCAGCTTCCCGGGAAACGTATCCCCGGACTGGAGAAGAATCTGATCACCCGGTTGGTAGGTTACGCTGCTGGCCTTGTCCAGCGTCGCCCAAGCTGACTCAGGACTGGTCCCGTCGTTGTCGTTGTTACCGCCGTCTGCATCGATGTAATAGATCGCCGCCATGGCAGGTAGCGGGCAGATGACAGAAGACAATAGGGCCAGGGAAAGGAGCTTCTTCATAGGGTTAGGACTGACTATACAGGACAGGGGCCGAAAGCGGCCCGTGATTTTGTCCCAATAATGCCTGTTATTTGTACCGCTGTCCGAGTATCAGCTGGCCTGCTTGCGTTTCCGGTTCCCGGACGGAAGGAAATGCCGAACCAGTCCGTAAAAGATATAGCCTAGAAAGACCAACGCGATGGCCAGGAAATGGAAGAGGTAAATCGCAGTGAAGACGAGGAAGAGGAAGATGAAGCCGCGGATATCGACCTTGGTGTGCGTCCCGATGGTCTTGAGGCTCGGGTAGCGGACACTGGAAACCATGAGAATGGCGATCAGGATGAGCAGAATCGGCAGGAAGAGGGCTACCGAGGGCAGGTCAAACCGGTTCAGGACGAGAACAATGGAGGAGACCATTCCCGCCGCCGCCGGAACCGGGAGGCCAAGGAACTCATTGTCTGGATTGGCATCCGCATGCGGCAGCAGGGGCGTTGTCAGGACATTGTAGCGGGCCAGGCGGACGGCGGCACAGAGCAGGTAGAAGAAACCGACGAGACCCCCGAGGGTGCGCACGAGGGGAAATTCCTCGGTTGGGCTGAGGAGGACAAAGAAAACCAATAATGCGGGGGCCAGACCAAAGGAAACCACGTCCGCCAGGGAATCGAACTCCTTTCCAAATAGGGACTCCTTGCGGGTCATGCGTGCCATCCGGCCGTCCAGCATGTCAAAAATGACCGCGGCGAGGATAAACCAAACCGCCTGCTCGTAGAGTTGGGCGGGGGTCTTGGCCACCGTCTCGATAAACTCGCCCCCGAAACCCTCGGCGGTTGAGGCAAACTTGGCCTGGATGCAGCGCATGATGGCGACAAAACCACAAAAGAGGTTTCCCGCCGTCATCAGGTTGGGCAGGAAATAGATTTTGCTGGCCTCTGAGGAATCCAGGTAGGCCGGCCCGGTATCCGATGCGGAGGCCTCTACAGGCTCCTGGGTGGAATCCGGCTCAGTGGGTCTATCGGTCACTCGCTGTCGTTTTTCTTGAGGGTTTCGAGGTACTTCCAGAAGGACTGGTGCTGCTCGATCATGGTTTCCGCTGTCACGGGGAGCTTGTTGCGGTAGATGAAATCCGTGAGGGAGTTCTTCCCGAGGATGTAATGGGCATAGAGGGTATCGCCCTTGACTTCGAAATAGCAGCGGAACTCACCCGCCCGGACGCGGTAGTAGGTGATGCCTTCGCGATGGAACCGCCCGATCCCCTCCTCAAGCCCTTCCAGTTGCTCCGGCGTGACATTGGAAATCTTGTCCACCAACGCCAGTTGGCTTTCCACGGGGAGCTTGTTCAATTCCCGCATCGAATGGTCGCTGAAGGTGACTTGATAAAGGCCGCGGGCGCGGCGTGACAAGGTCTGGGCATTTTCCGGGTCCATTAGCGCTAAATAAAAGGCTTGGGCCCGGTTTGGCAAGCACGGCGCTCTTTATCTTTTACTCCAAATCCGGGGTGATTTTGAATTGCCAGAGTTTAACCAACTCCTCAATGATCACGTGAATCCATGAAATTTAAAATAAATCGCGACCACTTCACCAACGGGCTGCAACAAGTTTTGAATGTTGTCGGCACCCGCGCCACCATGCCGATTCTGGGAAATGTCCTCATCGAAGCGGCAGACAACCAGATTTCCCTTACCACGACGAATCTGGATCTGGGCATCCGGTGTAAAATCAAGGCCAACGTCGGCGAATCCGGTTCCCTCACTCTTCCGGTCCGCAAACTGGCCAGCATTATCAGGGAAATGCCCTCCCTCGAGGTCGAGCTGGAGACCTACTCCAACAATCAGGCCAAAATCACCAGCGGTTCCTCGCTTTTCCGTATCATGGGGATTGGGGCGGATGAATTTCCCCCGCTGCCCAGTTTTGCCGACCAGCACAGCTATCTCCTGCGCCAGGACGACCTCGAGCGCATGCTCAAGAGTGTCTCCTATGCCCAGTCCAGTGACGAGACCCGCTACATCATGAACGGGGTCTACTTCAACTTCGAGGACCAGCAACTGACCCTCGCCGCGACCGATGGCCGCCGGCTGGCCGTGGTCTCCAAGGAAGTCGAGGTCTCCGAGGAAAACGCCGGGCACATCATCCTTCCGGCCAAGACCGTCCATGAAGTGGAGCGTCTTCTCGGCAAGGGGGACAACGTCCGCATCGCCTTCAATGACCGGCAGGTGGCCTTCGAAATCACTTCCGCCGAGGATGCCGACGACACCGGTCTTGTTGATTCCATCTACCTTGTCTCAAAGGTCGTTGAGGGGAACTATCCCAACTACCGTCAGGTCATCCCCAAGGGGAACGACCAGCACATCAAGCTGAACCGTGAAAACTTCGCCAACTGTGTCCGCCGGGCAGCCCTGGTGACGAGCGAGAAGAATCACTCGGTGAAGGTGCATGTGAACAAGAATGTCCTTGAGGTAACCGGCCAGAGCCCCGAATTCGGGGAATCCAATGTCTCCCTCAACGTCGAGTACGACGGACCGGAGATCAATGTCGCCTTCAATCCCCAGTTCATCCTCGATCCGCTGCGGGCCCTGACCCGCGACGAGGTCATCTTTGAATTCAAGGATGAATTGAGCCCCGGAGTCATCCGGACCCAGGACAGTTTCCTTTGTGTCATCATGCCGCTTCGCCTGAACTAAGGGCACGTGGCAGATGGAGCTGATCCCGCAGGGCGAATCCATCCTGATCCAGGGCGGTATCCTCGCTCTGGCTATTCTCAGCCTGCTGGTTTCCTGGTGGGCCGGGCGCGCGGGCTCCCCAGTCCTGGCCATCATCAGCCGCTGGCTGCGGTGGATCTTCATCGCCATCCTGATGGCCGGGGCGGTCTATGTCTTTGGCTGGACCGGCTACCGGTTTGGGGTGCTGTTTTTCGTCGCCATGCTGGCCTGGTTCCTTGTCGAGACCGCCTATAACTGGCTCGCTATCTCCACCCTGAGCCGCAGCGAGCTCCCGTTGTTTCCAAAATTCGAGGAAAACGACGGCGGTGAGGAGTGGCCCACCGACAATCGCTTCCTGAAGCTGAAGGACTGGCTTTCGGCGAATGGATTCAGCCGCCGGCAGGCCCTCATATCCCACCTTGAGGATCTCGTCCTGATGCGGGTATCCGTCTATGAAAACAAGGACCAGACCATTCGCTTGCACGTCCTCTTTTTGCCCAACGCCCGGGGCAGCACAGCCGTCTGCTTTACCTGCTATTCCTCGACTCGCCTGGGCGACTGCATCGTGACCGACAACGTCTTCCTGCCCTTCGGCGGATTTTACCCGGAAAACTGGGATGTTGAACGGCGCCCCTGGACCCGTGCCCTGTCCAGTCTGGTGGAACGGCACCGGGCCCGCATTGATGCCAAGGCCGAAGTATTGATGCCATTTGTCACTTCCCCATTGGAGCAGATCAACGAGGACCAGCGGCAGGTCGAACTGCTCAACCGGGATTTGGGCTTTCTCAACAAGCGGGCGGAAGAGACGGAACTTGGCCGCCTGACCACGGCTGGCAAGGCACGCATCTGGCAGGAGATCTGGACCCTCGCCTACCTGGGGCTCCCACTGAGCTACAATTGAGGGTTACTTGTTGCGCCGGAACCAGCGGATCTCCTCGCGTCCGAAGCGCGACTCATACGCCTTGCTTGGCTTCCAGGCCTGCAGAAGGGTCAGGCCCTTGGAGAACAGTTGCTCGATCTCCTTTTCCTCAATACGGAAAGGCGGCCCTTCATCGTCTTCCGGATCGCGGTAGAACAGCGCCAGGTAATAACCGCCTGGCTTGAGCAGCTTGCGTACGGAGCGGGCATAGTCCGGCCAATGTTTCGGTTCCAGGGCACAGAGGCAGGTGTGCTCGATGATCCAGTCGAAGGATTGTTTCAAGCCGGGGGCAGGATCAAGGAAGTTTCCCCGCTTGTAGGTGGCCCGCCGGTGGGGATTGAGCTTTCGGGCCGCCTTGATGGCGGAAGGGGCAATATCCAGTCCGGTCACTTTGGCACCAAGCTTGGCAAAGTAATAGACATCGTGACCCGAACCCGGGCCCGGAATAAGGATTTTGCCCGAAGGGGCCCCTACCCGCTCGACAAACTCCTCAAAGGGCGGTGCATGGCTGCCATGGTCCCAGGGGGTCTCGCCTTTCTTCCAGCGGCCTTCCCAGAACTGGTGAATATCCTCATGTGCTGCTTTTCGGCCCATATTTGACAGGTTGAGGCTTGGATTGAATGGATCAAGACTTGTCAGCGCTTTTCGAATGACGCATTAAGGGGAAAGAATCGCCATGGCCGCCATCCGACAAATCCGTTCCGCCGCCCGGGCCGTTATCATTTGTAACGGCTGTCTGCTGGCGACCAAGATGCGGGACCAGCGGGGGGTGTACTACATCCTCCCGGGAGGAGGCCAGCAACCGGGCGAAACGATGGAAGAGGCCGTCAGCCGGGAGTGCCTGGAGGAAGTCGGCCTGAAAGTCCGGGTCATCAAGCTGCTCTACGTCCGCGAATACATCGGGAAGAACCACACCTTTTCCAAGCGGCATGCCGCTTTTCACCAGATTGAACATGTCTTTCTTTGTGAAGTCGATGATCCCACCGGGGCTTGCCCCGGCAGCGAGACGGACAACCACCAGATCGGGGTGAACTGGCTCTCCCTGGAGGCCTTTGATAACATCCGCTTCTACCCGGAAGCCATCAAACCTTACATCCGGGCCGATGGGGTTGATTTTCCTTCACTTTATCTCGGCGACTGCAACTGAGTCTTCAGTCACTGGCTCCAGCTCAGGCTCCTCGATTGCCACCAGCTCCGCCCAGAAGTTGCCGACAATGACTTCACTTTCCATTCGCAGCGGCAGGCGGCGTTCGTCCGAGCTGATGTAAAAGCGGATATGCCCGTCCGGGGAGCGCTTGAAGACACCCCCGACATCCTTGATGTCCGGCTCAATGACAAAAGCCTCCTGCCGGCCGCCGTACTTGAACTTCCGCTTCACCTTCTTGATGACATGGACGTTGGTGTAGAAGAATTCCTTCCCGTTGCTGGTCGGGATAATGATTTCGTCCCCGACTTCAAAGTCCAGGCTGCGCAGGAAAAAGACGATGCCCAGCGGATCAAAGGTACCGGGCAGGATGTCGACCGGACCGCGCCGGTCGTCGGTCAGCTTGTTGAAGTAACTGCCGGTGAGGTTTTCCGTATCGAAGAGGGCCTGTGAATCGCGCTTGCGCCCTCCCTCGTTTTGATCGGCCCTGTATTCAAACGATCGCGACACATCGCGACTTATCCAACTGGTGCTGTGGTTACGCACCTTGTAGATGGGATCGGCGAAACCATTGGTCCGCGTCTCGAGACTGATCTTCCAGGCTGGCTCCTCCCCATAGGTGTCCTCGACGCAGTTAAGGCTCGCCCTGGCGACACTGAAGACACCCCAGCCAAGACGGAAACGCAAGGCCTCACCCCCAATGAAGGGAGGGCTCTTGGGTACCGTCAGGGGATCCACCCGGAATTGTTCCAGTTCCGGGGGGAGCTGTTCGAGAATACCTTCCGCGCCCTCCTCAGTCCGTGCGTCGAGGAGTCCTGCCGGAAGGACAGACAGGATCAGGAGGGAAATAAACTGGGTAACACTGCGATGCATCAAGGAGTTGGACTCCGGTCAGCCCTTTCCGTTCAGCGGGACCGGGGCCGGTTCGAGGTTCCAGATTTCCTCGGCATACTGGCGAATGGTCCGGTCGCTGGAGAATTTGCCAACACGGGCAGTGTTGAGGATGGCCATCCGGGTCCAGTTGTCACGGCCGCGGAAAGCGGCATCAATTCGTTCCTGAGCCTTGACGTAATCCGCGAAATCCTCGAGGACGAGATACGGATCACCCCCCTCAAGCAGGCTGTGCTTGAGCGGGGCCAGAATCCCTTCATCACCCGGCGTGAAGTAGCTGGACCCAATCCAGTCGACGATGGCCCGCAGGTTCTCGTCGTTGAAATAGTGCTCGTAGGGATTGTAACCCCGCTCGCGCAGGGCTTCCACTTCCTCAACGGTACGACCGAAGATAAAGATGTTGTCGGAGCCGACTTCCTCCTCGATCTCGACATTGGCCCCGTCAAGGGTGCCAACCGTGAGGGCCCCGTTAAGGGCAAACTTCATGTTGCCGGTACCACTGGCCTCCTTGCCGGCAGTGGAAATCTGCTCGGAGACGTCCGCCGCCGGAATCATTCTCTCGGCAAGGGTTACCCGGTAGTTGGGCATGAAGACAACCTTCAGTTTGCCACCGATGCGCTGGTCGTTGTTGATGGTCGCGGCGACGGCATTGATGGCGTGGATAATCGTCTTGGCCATCGTGTAACCGGGAGCCGCCTTGGCCCCGAAAAAGAAGACGCGCGGAACCATGTCGAATTCCGGCTCATGCAGCAGGCGACGGTAGAGGTGCAGGATGTGGAGCAAGTTGAGTTGCTGGCGCTTGTATTCGTGCAGGCGCTTGATTTGCACATCAAAGATGGCATCCGCAGAGATCTCGATCCCGCATTCGGTCTTTACCAATTCGGCAAGGGCTTCCTTGTTGGCCCGCTTGATGGCCCGGAACTTGTCCCGGAAGGCCTTCTTCTTGGCGAAGGGCTCCAGCTTGCGCAGCTTGTCGAGATCGGCAACCCAGCTGTCCCCGATGGACTCCGTGATCAGTTGACCGAGGTCCGGGTTGCAGGCCAGCAGCCAGCGCCGTGGTGTGATGCCGTTGGTCTTGTTCTGGATCTTGCTGGGATAGAGGGCATCAAAATCGGGGAAGAGGTCCTTCTTGAGCAACTCGGTATGCAATGCTGCCACCCCGTTGACGTATCCACTTCCCACTACACTGAGGTAGGCCATGCGGATCATCTTGGGACTTCCCTCCTCGATAAGGGAGAGCCGGCCCTTCATTTCGTCGTCGCCCGGCCACTTTGCCTCAACTTCCTCCTCGAGGAAGCGGCGATTGATTTCAAAGATAATCTGCAGGTGCCGCGGGAGGACCTTTTCAAACAAGGGGACACTCCATTTTTCCAGGGCTTCCGGTAGAAGGGTGTGATTGGTGTAGTGGCAGACCTTGCGGGTGATCTCCCATGAACGATCCCAGCCAAGGCCCTCCTCATCAACAAGGATGCGCATCAGCTCCGCCACCGTGATCGCCGGGTGGGTGTCATTGAGCTGGATCGTCGCCTTTTCCGGGAAGGTTTCCCAGTCACTGTTGCGCTTACGCCAGCGGCGGATGATGTCCTGGATCGAGCAGGAGACGAAAAAGTACTGCTGCACGAGACGCAGTTCCTTGCCGGCCTCGGCCGAATCGTTCGGATAGAGCACCTTGGAAATCGTTTCCGCCTCCGCCTTGTCGCGGACGGCGTCGATGTAGCCGCCTTCGTTGAAGACATCGAAGTCGAAGTCCTGTGAAGCGCGGGCTTCCCACAGGCGAAGGAAATTCACCGTTCCCACGTTGTATCCACAAATCGGAATGTCGTAGGGCAGCCCATTGACCTCATGGGTGTCGACCCAGGCCGGATAGGGGTTGCCGAGATTATCAAACTGGGTCTCGACGCGGCCATAGAGACGGACTGTCTTGGTGTATTCAGGGCGGACAATCTCCCACGGGCAACCGAACTTGCGCCAGGAATCCGGGCGCTCGACCTGCTGGTTGTCGACGAATTTCTGGCGGAAGATACCAAACTCGTAGTAAATCCCGTAGCCAACAGCCGGATATTCCATCGTGGCCAGGGAATCGAGAAAGCAGGCGGCAAGGCGGCCAAGGCCGCCGTTCCCGAGACCCATGTCCTCCTCCTGGTTCTCCAGGTCCTCGAGGGAAAGTCCCAGCTCAGCGAGGGCGTCGCGGGTCACCTTATAGAGGCCGACATTCCAGATGTTGTTTCGCATCATCCGGCCCATGAGGTATTCCAGGCTCAAATAGTAGACCCGGCGGACGTTCTCCTGGTTGTGAACCGCCATGGTCTTGATGAACCGCTCGAGGATGCGGTCATGGACAGCATGGCAGGTGGAAATCCACCAGTCGCGATCCGTGGCCGTCTCGGTGTCCCGGGCCAGGGTGAACTTCAAGTGGTTGAGGATGGAGGACTTAAGGCCCTCGACCGTGTCATGGGTGTTAAAGTGAAAGGACTCTACCGGACCGTCGCTCCCGACGGTGGCCTTGGATTTGCGTTTGCTTTGCTTGGTAGGCATTGGATTTCAGAAAATTGGATTTTAAGACAGATGGAAGATAGGGCCGCCCGGTTTCATGGGAAGCGTTAAATAATCATCAGCCTTTGAAAAAGCAGGTCTTATTCCCATAATCTACCACAATTAGAGGAAATGCGCCGTTTTACCCAATTATTCCGCGAGTTGGATGAATCCAACCGGACCGGAGACAAGGAAAGCGCCCTGCAGGCCTACTTTCGCGAGGCACCGGCAGCGGACGCCGTCTGGGTATTGTGGTTTTTCTGGGGAAACCGGCTCAGCCTGGGAATTCCGGCCAAACGGCTCCGGCAGTGGGCCGCCGACCTGTCCGGTTGCCCGGACTGGCTCGTCGACGCCTGCTATGAGCGGGTTGGGGACCTTGCGGAAACGGCATCCCTTCTCCTGCCACTGGCGGGGGGTGACGGCACGGACCTCCCGCTACACAAGGTCATTGAGGACAAGCTACTGCCCCTGAAGCACTGGGATGACCGCTTCCAGTTCCAGCTTTTGCGCGAATTCTGGCTCTCCCTGACGCGGGATGAGGCCCTTGTCCTCAATAAAATGCTAACCGGTAGGATCGGCGCGGACGTTTCGCGGCCGTTGCTGCTGAAGGTCCTTTCTGCGCGTTTAGGGACCGACCCGGAATCCCTGGCCCACTGCTTGCATGGGGACTGGCTACCAACGGCGGAGTTCATTGATTCGCTGGCCAATATCCCTCCAGCGGATGAGAACCCGCCCGGGAAGGCCATCCCGCCCGCCCTGACGATCCTGCTGGAGGACATCCGGGATTTTCGGCGTAGTGAGGAGGGTAAGCCCCCGTTACACAGTGCATGCCTGGTCATGATCCACGCCTATGCGGGGGGTGGGGGCCGGTCCGTGGCACACAGCGAGTACGCCCTTGCCGCCCGGGACCAGGGACGGTTGGTGCCTGTGTCCAAAGTGGCGGCGGCTCTCCCGGAAGAGGAAATCCGTGAAATCGACGAGTGGATTCGCTCCAACACCGTTGCCCGGAGGGGACCAGTCCGTACGGTCCCGGCAGAGCAGGTTTTTGAGATTGGCTTTGAAGGCTTACGGCCCTCGAGCCGTCATAAATCTGGCCTGGCAATGCGCTTTCCCCGCATCCTCCGCTGGCGCAAAGACAAGCCGGTGGAGGAAATTGACACCGTTGAGACCCTGCGAGCCCTGCTGAGCTGAGATGGGCCGTTGACTTGTCTGGCAAGGCTCCCCATCTCAATAGGGTATGGAATGGAGCAACTTGCTGGACACGGCCGAGTCGGTGGCCCGGGAGGCCGGAGAAATACTCAGGGAAGGCGCTTCCGGCCTGCGGAGGGTTGAGTTCCAGGACAGCCGCGATGTAAAGCTGCGGGCGGACGTCGAATCCGAAGAGCTCATCCGGGAGCGCCTCGGAGCCGCCTTCCCCTACCCTGTCTATGGTGAGGAAAAGGGAGGCGACGCCAGCCTCCGGGAACGCGATGAGCCCTACTGGGTGGTGGATCCGCTCGACGGAACTTACAACTATCTTCGCGGAAGCCGGCTTTGTGCGGTCAGTATTGGTTTGATGCGTGGCGAAACGCCGCAACTGGGCGTGATCTATGACTTTAATGGCGATACCTGCTACGGGGGATACGTCGGCGAATCCTTTTGCGTGAATGATGTGCCGGCCACGCCCGATTGGGCCGATGAGATTGGACAGGCTGCACTGGCCACCGGCTTTCCGGCGGGCATGGACCGCTCGGCTGACCGGATGCAGGCTTTCATCGAGCGGATTGCCCCCTTCAAGAAGGTCCGCATGGTGGGTTCAGCCGCCCTTGCCCTGGCTTACGTCGCTGGAGGTATTTACGACGTCTACTACGAGGAATCCATCCGTCTCTGGGATGTCGCCGCAGGGCTGGCCCTGGTCAAGGCCGCGGGAGGTGATATTTCCATGACACCCTCCCTCTCCGGCAAGCCCATGGCCTATGATGTCTGGGCGGGCAAGGGCGCGTTTTTCGCCTCTTAGCTCCATTATTTGAAACTACGGAAACAAGATGGTTCGAAAGAACCATCTACAGGCGAGACGCCTGTAGCCCATTTTTGTGGTTTCATAAAAAAGCAAACCCGCCGGTTGACGCAGCATGGGAGCCGTGGAACCTTTGCCCGCGATGCCGAACCGATTGATCCACGAAAAAAGCCTCTATCTGCGCCAGCACGCGGAAAATCCCGTCGACTGGTACCCGTGGGGCGAGGAGGCCTTCAAGAAGGCGCAGGAAGAGGACAAGCCGGTCCTGGTGTCCATTGGCTATTCGTCCTGCCACTGGTGCCATGTGATGGCCCATGAATCCTTTGAGGATGATTACATCGGCAAGCTGATGAACACCCACTTTGTCTGCATCAAGGTGGACCGGGAGGAGCGCCCGGAGGTGGACCAGATTTACATGGACGCCGTCCAGATGCTCAATGGTCATGGGGGCTGGCCTTTAAACGTTTTCTGCCTGCCCGACGGGAGGCCCTTTGCGGGCGGAACCTACTTTCCCCCGGATGACAACCGCGGCCAGAACATTGTCCCCTGGCCGCAATTGCTGATCCGGGTCGCCGACTTCTACATGCGCCAGCGGGGCGACCTGGAAGAAAACGCCCGGGCCATCCTGGGCAATCTTGAGGCTTCCAACAAGCCCCACCAGGCCACGGGTGATTCTGTCGGCAAGGGAGACTTCCTCCTCGCCATGGATCGCTTGCTGGAAAATCATGACCCCGAGTTTGGGGGCTTCGGGAAAGCGCCCAAATTCCCGCCCTCCATGACACTGGACTTTCTGCTCGCGATGCGCGCCAGTGCAACCGTGGAAAACCAATTTCCCGACCAGGCCGCAGCCGTCGACAGTGCCATTAACCGGACCCTTACCGGCATGGCTCATGGAGGTATTTTCGACCAGGTAGGCGGCGGCTTTGCCCGCTATAGTGTCGATCAGCATTGGCTCATTCCCCACTTCGAGAAGATGCTCTACGATAACGCCCTCCTGTTGGACATTTACAGCAAGGCCTTCCAGCGCTATCCCAAGCCGCTCTACCGCAAGGTGGTGGAAGAAACCGTGGGCTGGCTGGATAGCGAGATGCGGGCACCCGGGGGTGGCTACCACGCAGCGCTGGATGCCGACACGGATGGCGAAGAGGGTCTGACCTACACCTGGACACCCGCGGAAGTGACAAACCTTCTCGGGGAGGAAGAAGGAAAACGGTTCTGTGAGGTCTATGGCATCACGGCTGAAGGTAATTTTGAAAACACCGGCCGGAGCAACCCTGCCCTGCTGAACGGGGAGCCGGAGGTTCGGGATTCCCTCGAGAAGGCCCGCGCCATCTTGCTGGAAGCGCGCAACCTGCGTCCCCAACCCGGTAAGGACGAGAAGTGCCTCACCGCATGGAACGCCCTCCTTGTCCGCGGCCTGGCCCGGGCCGGATTCACGTTTGGAGAGAAGGCCTGGCTGGAGGCGGCCCGGGCAAACGCGGAATGGATATGGCAAACCATGCGCCATGGCGATAACCGTCTCCATACCGTCGCCTACGGCAATGTGGCTTCCGGCAATGGCACCCTCAATGATTATACCTACACCGCTGAAGCATTTCTTGCCCTGAGTGCGGTCATAGACTGGCTCCAGCCAAGTCAAGCGGCGGTCTGGCGTGAGCGCGCCAGCGCTCTGGTTGATGTTGTCCACCGACACTTCGCCGATCCGGAAGCAATTGGCAGCTTCTTCACCAGCGACGACCACGAGCAACTCATTCACCGCAACAAGGAATGGTATGACAACGCGACGCCGTCCGGGAACTCTAGTCTCCTGCAGGCGGAAGCCGTCCTTGAGGTTTTGACCGGCGAAAGCCGGCACGCGGAATCGGTCCAGGCCCTGTCCACCGCCTATCCGGGAATAACCGCAACCTCACCAGCAGCCGCCAGCCACGCCCTGAGCGGCCTCGTCTACCGCGCCATTGGCATCGCCACCATCAAGGTCAAGGGGGGGACGGACTTGGAACCGTTGCGGAAAGCGCTGGTGGAACGTCCCTGGCGTCCGGTCTTTATCGAGGTGGATGCCTCGGGTGACCAGACATCCACCTACCAGTTGTGTGTCGGCACGCAATGCCTCGCCCCGACCGATTCCCTCGATTCGGCGGTGGAGAATCTCTGAGGAAATTAAACTATCCGAAGCGCTTATTTGAGGCCCATGGGTGTCCCCAGGACTTCCCTTAACAAGATGGCCTTGCGGGTACTGGACGGGTTCTGCAGGTCAGCCAGGAGATCGTCGCGCAGGTTGCCGGAAGCGGTAGCAGTCCGGCGTGTTCCTGCCTTTTTCTCCCCGGCCCCGACGTCGGCGAGCATTTGCCGGGCCTTGGCCTTGGCTTCCTGCTGCTCCCGGCGAGCCCTTTCGAGGATTGCCCTTTGTTCCTGCAGCTGTTGCTCAAGGCTCGACGGGCGAGCCATGACCGGCTCGGGTGCCCGTCTGGCAACGGGTTCCGGCTGGATAACCGGACGGACCGGGGCAGGTTCAGGCGCAGGAGCTCTCCGCTGTTGGGTTTCCGGCAGAGTCGGGTCGTAGCGTGCCCGCCTTTGCTGGGGAATCGGTTGCGGGGCTTGGGGCGACTGCCCCTCCCGGGCCTGTTTCCGCTCCTCAATCTTGCGCCGGATTTCCTCCCGGATCTGGCGCGCCCGCTCCTCCATGTCGACATCTTCTTGGTAGTCGTCTTCCTGGGGTTGGTTCTTTTTCTTTTTGGAACCCAGCAACTGGGCAATTCCGTAGAGGACGAAAAAGACAACCGGCAGGAGCGTCTCCCAGTCAAAGGAGGCGGCCAGGCTTAAATCCAGTGGACCGTTGCTCATGGTCGGTTAGCGCTCGGATCCGCTTGGGCCCGTTCAGGCATCCTTGCTATCGTCCGGCTTGGCGATGGACTTGCGCATGTCGGTATCCGACTCGATGTTCTTCAGGCGCATGTAATCCATGACCCCGAGGTTACCGCTGCGGAAGGCTTCGGCCATGGCCAGGGGCACCTGGGCCTGGGCCTCGACGACCTTGGCCTGCATCTCCTGCACCTTGGCCTGCATTTCCTGCTCCAGGGCAACAGCGGCCGCGCGGCGGATTTCCGCCTTGGCCTGGGCCATGTTCTTGTTGGCCTCGGCCTGGGCAACCTGCAGCTGGGCCCCGACGTTTTCACCGACATCCACATCGGCGATATCAATGGAAAGGATTTCAAAGGCCGTTCCGGTATCGAGACCGCGATTGAGCACGTTGCGGGAGATGGAATCCGGGTTTTCCAGCACCCACTTGTAGCTTTCGGCCGAACCGATGGTGGTGACGATACCCTCACCAACACGGGCAATGATGGTTTCCTCCTGGGCGCTGCCGACATAATGCTCGAGGTTGGAACGAACCGTCACCCGGGCGCGGGCCTTCACCTGAATACCGTCCTTGGCCACACCATCAATGGTGGCCTTTCCGGAATTCGGGTTAGGACAATCGATAACCATCGGATTAATCGAAGTCCGCACCGCCTGGATGATGGACTTTTCCGTCCCCTTGGTGGCGAGGTCGATGGCACAGGCCTGGTCCCAGTCCAGCGGAATGCCGGCCTTCTGGGCATTGATGAGGCCGGAGACGGTCTGGATGATGTCACCACCGGCCATGTAGTGGGTTTCAAACTCATTGACGGTAATCGGCAGACCGGCCTTCACCGCCATGATGCGGGCGTCGACAATGACGGAATAAGGCAGCTTCCGCAGGTAGCGCATGGCGACGAGGTTCCACATGCTGACCGGGGCACCTGATGAAAAGGCCTTCAGCCAGACGCTGAGGAAGGATCCCACAATGAAGAGCAGGATGAGAAGAAACAGCAGGGCGATGATGGACGCAATTTGTCCAATCGTGAGTGCGAGGATTATATTCATTTTTTAGCTACGATTAATTTAAAGGTTTCCGAACGAAGCACCCGGACAGGCACCCCCTTCTCCAGATAGCCGTCTTCCGCTGATGCGGTGTAGACCTTGCCACCGAGCTCCACCCTGCCTGTAGGGGCCAGGATTGTCAAGGTGACCCCCTCGGTTCCGACGAGGCTTTCATCTTCCTTGGGGTTGAGCTTGGCCGCAATGGTGGATTTGAGCGCCAGTTGCTGGCCGAAACGGGTGTTCGCGATGAGCCGGATCTCGAGGAAAAACATGATCAGCGCCATCACCAGGCCACCGAAGAACAGGGCCACGGCCCAAATCAGGCCCCATTCGGTGTAGGCGACACCGGCAGCCGCCAGCAGGAAGACGCCGCCCAACACGGCGAGAACCCCCCCGGGGACGAAGATCTCAAAGAAAAACAGAACGAAGGCGGTTAATAGCAGGCCGATGACCAGACTCATTGTGCGGTGTCCTCCAATGGTTCAACTAACAGACTGAAATGCTTGTACCCGGTGACAACGATCTTTTCCCCACGGTCGAGGGATCCGATTTCCACGGTGGCCTGGTAGCGGACCCCGTCGATTTCCACTTCCCCGAGCGGGTGCATGGGGCCGATAACGGTTCCCCGGGAGCCGATGTCGGGCAGGCTGTCTGAACCGGCAACATCACTCCCGCCCGTCACGACGGGGTCGGGCATGGCTCCCGCCATGGTATGGACCAGACGGCCATAAACGGGTGTTTTGGGCAGGAAACGCCACACCAGCCAGAGACCAAAAACCGCTATGGCCAGGGACCCGACCAACTGGTAGAGGGCCCCCCAGACCGAGTCGGGGTCGACCGTGAAGTTGATGCCCCCGGGGCCATCCCCATCGGGCGCGGGCCAGATATCCGAGAGGGACCAGAGTAGCGAACCAAAGATGAACAACAGTCCAATGCCGAGGAAGATGAAGGTTCCCGGTAACAGGAAGATATCCACGATGATAAACACCAGCCCGAGGATAAAGAAGATGATGGCCTCAAACCCTGCCAGTCCAGCAAGGTAGTTGCTGGCAAAGACAATCCCGACCAGCACCAGCCCGGCGATCCCGAAGACACCAAAACCGGGTGTCTTGAATTCGATGAAGAGGAGCAGCAGACCGAGCCCGAGAATGAGCGGGGCGATGGAATCGAGGTACTTGGCCGCTTCCTCCGACCAGGAGATCTCAAAGGATTCGAGGGTGTAGGCATCCGACCCGTAGCGGGTGGCCAGCAACTCATCGAGGTCCGAGGCAATGCCCTCGGCAAGGAGCGGGCGCGGAGGGGTTCCATAGAGTTCGATGGACTCCGTCGCGGTCAGTGAGAGGAGCTCACCCGACTCCTTGAGCACCTTGCCATCAATTTTCAATTCATAGTCAAGATCCGCCATGGCCCGGATAACCTCGGCGCGATAAGGATACTCTTCCGTGTAACTACGCATGCGGGCAAGCAAATAGCTGTTGATCTTGGCCTTCATGCTCTCGTCGATTTCCTCCCCGCTTCCGGAGACAACAGCTGCCGCACCCATGACCCCGGCAGGAGCAAAGTAGATCGCGTCCGTGGCCATGGAGATATAGGCCCCGGCGGAAATGGCATCCTTGTTGACGTAGGTTATGGTTTCCCCCTCGAAGCGGTCCAGCAGCTCCATCATGTCGAGGGTGATGTCCAGCCGGCCGCCAGGGGTATCCATATCGAGGACAAGCACCTTAACCCCGCTTTCAATGGCCTGCTTGATGCTCCGCCGCAGGATATACATGTTCGGCTTGGAAATGGCCTCTGTAATGGGAACCCGATACACATGGACCCGGCCATCCACGGATAGGAGTTTCGCGGCCCGATCGGCCGGACTGATGGCCGGGACAGTAGCAGGTTCTTCGACCTCAAGCTCCACCTCGGTGGATTCCTCAACCGGTGGTGGCGGATCCGGCGCTTCATCATCAAAATCAGTATGGCCTGCCAGGGGCACAAAGGTCGCCAGCGTCATCAGGACGGAAAATCTCCAAATACCCTTCATCAAGTGAGGAAGGTAAAGGGATAATTCACTTTCCTCAAGCTATCTCACCAGAGATTTCCCCGACCAGCCAGGTGGCGGGTCAGACTCGGGATGGCTTCCGGGTGTTTTGAATACAGCTGGCACAGACCCTCAGGCATACCCTGCAAAATTCGGTGATTTACAGGCATCGGGATGAAGCGGCATAGTGGGACCCGACTGTTCCGATGGCCGACTTGTCTCCAGAAGCAATGAGAACCCGCCTCGTCTCGCTGGCACGGGAGCTTGGCTTTGGTCCCGTGGGGGTGGCTGAGGTACCCCTGGAGCTGCGGCAAGCCTACTTCATGGAATGGCTTCAGCAGGAGCAGCACGGGGAAATGGGTTGGATGGCCCGCGAGCCGGAAAGAAGGGCCTATCCGGAAAAAGTCATGCCGGAAGCCCGCTGCATCCTCAGCTTCGGTTTGAATTACTACCAACCGGAGCCGGAGCGACGGGGGCGGATTGCCAAGTATGCCCTTGGGAAAGATTACCACAAGGTTGTCCTGAACAAGCTCAAACGCATTTGTACCTGGCTCCAGGAGGAGGGGGCGGTCAACCGGCCCTATGTCGACACAGGACCCCTGTTGGAAAAACCGATTGCTGCCGCCGCCGGGCTGGGCTGGCAGGGGAAAAACACCATGGTGCTCAACGAGGAGGAAGGGCAGTGGCTTTTTCTTGGATTCATCCTGACCACTTACTCCTTCCCCCCGGACAAGCCCGTCGTAGACCGATGCGGTACCTGTACCCGCTGCATCGATGTCTGCCCCACCGCCGCCATTACCGGTCCCTACCAACTGGACGCGCGGAAGTGTATTTCCTACCTGACCATTGAGCACAAAGGCTCCATTCCCCTTGCCTACCGTAAGCTCATCGGCAACCACCTCTACGGGTGCGACGACTGCCTCGACGTCTGCCCATGGAACAAGTGGGCCCAAAAAACGCGCGAGGCCGCCTTCTCTGCCCGGGCATACCCCGACCTCAGGACCATGCTGTCGATGGATGAAACGGCCTTTCGGGAGACCTTCGCCGGTTCACCCATCAAGCGGCTGAAGCGGGCACGATGGCTGCGTAATATCTGCGTGGTTCTCGGAAATACCGGAGACAAGAACGATATAGAGGCTCTTGAGGCAGCGACGCGGGATGCGGATCCACTGGTCAAAGAGCACGCCTTGTGGGCTGTCGGGGAAATCACCGCCCGGCTCGCCGGCAAATGATTCCTTGCTGGCGCGGGTAACGACCGGTAGAACCGATGGCATGAGCTACGTTATCGCCCTCATTCCCTTCACCATTACGTTGATTCTGGTCATCGCCTTTCTCTACGGTGCCAACTGGGTGTTGTTGCGAAGACATGCCGAACTGGGGAGTGAACGCCTCTTTCCCCGCCAGCTGGCCATGCTCGGCCTGACCATTGCCGGCATCGTTGTCATCGCGATGGCCCTTCCGGTCAACCCGAGCACCCGTAACCAGGTTATCGCCTTCCTTGGCCTGGTGGTATCCGGGACCTTTGCCTTTTCCTCAACCACCATTTTTGCGAACCTGCTGGCCGGAGTCATGTTGCGGATAACCAAGCCCTTCCGGGCGGGGGATTTTGTTGAGGTGGAAGACATTTTCGGGCGTGTCTCCGAGCGGGGTCTCCTCGATACCGAGGTACAGACGGAGACCCGCCAGTTAATCTCCGTCCCGAACACCTTCCTCATCACCCGGCCGGTCTCGGTCATCCGCACCTCGGGTACGATTGTATCCGCCAATCTTTCGCTCGGGTACGACGTCCACCATTCGCGCATCAGCGACCACCTCAAGGAAGCAGCCCTGACAGCCGGACTGGAGGAACCTTTTGTCCATATCATCGAACTGGGGGATTTCTCCGTCTCCTACCGGGTCAGCGGCCTTTTGACAGACGTCAAAAGCTTCCTCACGGCCAAGTCCCAGTTGCATTGTTGCGTGCTCGATTCCCTCCACTCGGCCGGAATAGAAATTGTCTCCCCGAACTTCATGAACCAGCGGCCCCTCAAGGATGGTACGCTGGTTATACCAAAGCGGATGCAGGCCAAGCTTCAGGAGAAGTCGGAAGAAACTTCAGCTGAAGCCATTGTTTTCGACAAGGCGGATGAAGCAGAAAAAAGGGAATTGAAGCAGAATCAGCTGATACAGGCGATTCAGAGGCTCGAAGAGTCTTTGAAGACCGCAGTTGAAGGAACAAAGGCCTCCATTCAGCAACAAATCGAAGCGGCCCGGGAGCAGTTGGCTGAACTGGAAAAGGCCTCGAAGCCGGAAAAGGAGTAAACAGGATTGACCATGATAAAGCGACTTGCACACGCCTGCATCCATTCCCGGGACCTGGAAAAGACGGAAGCGTTTTACTGTGAAGGGCTCGGCATGGAGCGGTATTTCGACTTTGAAAAGGAGGGTGAGTTGTTTGGCTTTTACCTCAAGGCCGGCGACCGGACCTTCATTGAGGTTTTCAGGGGGGACCCAGGGGCTATCGGTAATATCAATCACCTGGCGCTGGAAGTGGATGACATGGACGCCACGGTGGAACGCCTCCAGGCCCACGGGGTGGAGGTTACTGAGAAAATTCTAGGCGCCGACCAATCCTGGCAGGCATGGCTTGAGGATCCGTCAGGCGTCCGGATCGAGCTGCACCAGTATACCGCCGATAGCAGCCAGTACACCCGTCACAGGGTACTGGTTGAATGGTAAATCAACCTTTCAATCGGACAATCGTCGCCCCCCACCCTCCGGCATTGCCGGGGGCAAGGGTGTATTCCTGCACCTCCGGATGGCGTTCCAGCAAGGCATGGACCTGTTGGCGGAGAACGCCCATGCCCTTCCCGTGAATAATCCGCAGGTCGCGGATGCCCTTTTCCTGGCAGGCCTCGATATAGGCCAGCACGACTTCCTTCACCTCCGCCGGACGGAAGGTGTGCAGGTCCAGCACACCATCAACCGGGAATTCCGTGGGATCCTCTCCTTCAAACGCATTCATCGCCATTCATGTTTCGGATAACGGCCAAACAAGTCCTTGCGAACCTGGGGATATTGTCCCTCCCAGAAGCCGTCGAGGTCATCGGTTATCTGGACCGGCCGATTGTTGGGTGCCAGCAGCTCAATTTTCAGGCGGCAGCGTCCCTGGCAGATGGCCAGATCCTTGCCCGGTACATCGTAGAGTTGCTGGATACGGGCGGGCAGGACCACTGTTCCATCCTCCTCATACCGCAACTTGGGCTGGCCCTTGCCGGGCAAGGCGAACCGCACGGGAACCCAGTCCTCCAGCAAGGGAAGGATCGTATCCGGCAACCAGGTCTTGAGGATTGGCAGGACCTCCCGGTCCTTGACCTGCTTGTAACTGCTCGCACCTTCGCAAATCTGCTCGATGAACAAAAGCCGGTCCTCCTCCGTGATCGGTTTCAATTCCCACTCCGGGCAATGGCGGGCAAGGACATTGACCCGGCGAATCCAGTTTTCCGCAGCGGCATCCCACTTCTTCAAGGGCCAGTTGTTTTCCACAATGGCTTGGGCAAGGACCTGTGAGGCCGCGGCGGAATCGGGTTCCATATCCCCCTTCTCCCGCAGGGTCAGTGCCCGGAATACAGTTCGTTCGACGCGCTCCACCCGGCGGCGCGCAGGATCAAGGTGGTCGACGGTCTCCGTTTTCAACTCGCCGGGAAAGACTTCCTCCAGCCAGGATTCATCAATGGCCGTGATCCCGCCAAGAAAGAGGGTTGCCTCCCCGCGGTACTCCCTTTCCTCAACTTCTGCCGCAACAAAGAGGTCTGCCTTGTCGACGATGGAGTCCTTGCGCAATTCCCCCCGCCGGCCATGGACCATTTGGCAACGCAAGGTCCCACGGTCGAGTCGACGGGCCAAATGATCGACATAGCCCGTCAGGCAGGTCTTGGCGAAGGCCTCCACCGAAATGGGTCCTGATGGATTATCATCACCCGCCAGTCGTTTCAGTTGCTGGAATACCCGCATTGCCTGATTCAGTCCATGGGCGTGGATGCCCCACTCCCGGCAGAAAGCCATTCCGCCGCCTGAAGCCACGACCCGCTGCCAGGCCAGCACCCCTTTGAGCAAATCGGAAACGCCCTCCGCCGCTTCCCACCACGATTCCCGTTCCCGGGCCTTGTACCTGTCGTTCAGGGGCAGGATCAAGTCCCTGCCCTCGCTGATGGCAATGGCCGCCAGAACCAGGTCCATGCAGTTATTTTGTCTCGCTGCCACCAACAGCCGGCTGAAACGGGGATGCAGGGGATAACGGACCATCTCGCGACCCGTTTCAGTGATTTTCCCCTCCTGCATCGCTCCCAGATCCTGCAGGAGCTCGCCAGCATGTTCCCATGCTTCCGCTGGTGGTTTTTCAAACCAGTTGAATGAGGACTCCATCTCCAGATTCAACAAGCGCAATCGGGTTTCACTGAGATCCAGGCGCTCGATCTCCGGTGCCGTGTAGGCCGGTCGATGGACATGATCACTTTCGGTCCACAGTCGGTAGCACCGGCCGGGGGCCACCCGCCCGGCCCGCCCGGCCCGCTGATCGGCGCTGGCCCGGCTGATTTTCTCGGTCAATAGGGTGTTTACGCCCCGCCGGGCATCAAAATCCGGGACTCGCGCCAATCCGCTGTCGATGACCGTACGAATGCCCGGCAAGGTCAGTGACGTCTCGGCAATGTTGGTGGAGACGATCACCCGCGGCCTCTCACCTGTCCCGATGGCCCGGTCCTGGGTTGCCGCATCCAGCTCTCCATGGAGGGGAAACACATCCCAGCCACGGGCTTCCCGGAGATGGCTAATCGCTTCCACTGATTTGTTAATTTCATACTTACCCGGCATGAACAATAAGACATCAGACTGCGCTCCGTCTTTAATAGCGGCTTTAAATCCATTGGCTGCCGACTCCCAAATCGGTTCCCGCGCCCCCGGCCGGAGGTGGGTTACATCGACCGGAAACTGCCGTCCCTCGCTTTCCAGAACGGTTGCCTGAGGCAGATAGTTTCCCAAATCCCCGGTGTCCAGGGGGGCGGAAAAGACACCGATCCGCCCTTCCCAGCCGGCTTCCTGCCGGGCAACCGCCAGTCCAAGGGAGATAT
>JBFOLZ010000026.1:0-2380 GCA_040830445.1 Puniceicoccaceae bacterium | reverse complement strand
TGCCCATTCTGGCATTCATGGACGCTTTCCGGATTTGCTCAAGCTTTTGCTGAATTTGAACCTTGCCTCCACGGGTTTGCCTTGAACAGTTCAATTCACTCCATCTATCCTCTTGTTTTCCGATGAGAATGTTCCGTTCATTCATATTGCGCCTTTCGCAAATACTTACCCTGACCGCAGTCCTCTGCCTCTTGCTGATGTTGGCCACCCTCTTTATACAGAAGCAGGCAGAAGCGGTGTATTTCATTGGCATGATTTTCATGACCATACTGGTGTGGTTCCTCGTCAATTGGTATGTGGTTCGCAAGGTCGACCCGGAAGTATCCGTCGAGGTGGCCCGTATCCTCTTCCCTTCGGGAGCGATCCTCAGTATCTGCCTCAGCGGGGTCCTCTCCTTGTACCTCGACACCCTTATCCCCGGAAGAGAGGGCAGTCAGCATCTGATTCTGCCGTTTGTCGGAGTCGGGGTGGCATTTTACCTCATTGTGCGCTGCTTTGATATCAAATGGCTTCGCGGGGAGGATGAAATCAACGAGATGGAGGATCGGGAATCCGAGTAGGATCATGTCCCCGGCCTGATCATGGCAGGAAAAATCGTCAAGTTGCCGGACTCTGTGGCGAACCAGATTGCCGCTGGGGAAGTTGTCGAGCGACCCGTGGCGGTGGTCAAGGAACTGGTGGAGAATTCCCTCGATGCGGGTGCCCGCTCGATTGAGATCCAGTTCGAACAGGGAGGCAAGGCCCTCATCCGGGTGCTCGACGACGGGACCGGCATGAGCCCGGAGGATGCAGCGATGGCCTTGCAAAGGCATGCCACCAGTAAGATCAGTGAGGTGGAGGACATTCTGCGGATTGCCAGTTTTGGTTTTCGTGGAGAGGCCCTGCCGAGTATCGCCAGCGTTTCCCGTTTTGTTCTCCGGACCCGGCAACGGGAGGCTGCCGAGGGTACCGAGCTGAAAGTGGACGGGGGCCGGGAACCGGTGCCCAGTGCCTGTGGAATGTCCCCCGGGACCGAAGTCATCGTTTCCCATTTGTTCCACAACGTTCCGGCACGCAGGAAGTTCATGAAAACCGACCGGACCGAAGCCGCTCACATCCTGCAGATGTGCCGGCTCCTGGCGGTTGCCCATCCGGAGGTGGCTTTCAGCCTTATTGAGGACGGGCATGAGGTCTTTCGCACGCCCGCCTGCCCGGACCGCCTGCAGCGTGTCCGGGAAATCTTTGGCCGGCGCCGGGTCGAGGATCTGCTTCCGGTGGAATTTGAGAACGATGGTCTGGTGGTCAGCGGGCTTGTGGGTCGGCCGGGAGTGGGCCGGAGCACCCGGGCGGAGATGGTGACCTTCGTCAACAAGCGTCCGGTGGACAGCCGCCTGCTGAATTACGCCCTCATCGAAAGCTATCATCGTTATCTGCCCCGGGGCCGTTATCCCATGGCCTTCCTTTTCGTCGATGTGCCGGACGGCGAGGTTGACGTAAATGTTCACCCGACGAAGCGGGAGGTCCGCTTCCGGGCAGAGCCACGTATCCGCAGCGCCGTCATGTCAGGACTGACGGAATTTCTTGCCCGCCAGTCCCGCCAGTCCCTGCGGCAGGCCGAGACGGTTGAGCCGATGGACAAGCCGGCCTCGCCCACACCCCCGAGGCCTTCAATGGTCCCCCCGCAGCCGCGGGAGCAGTTGGTCAGGCGCCAGCCGACGACGGAAGTCTCTTCCTTTTCCCAGACATTCCCGAAAGAGGAGCTGCCTGCGTCCGCGCCCCCGGTCAAGCCGTCACCGGATGTCTGGCGCTATTGTGGTATATTTCAGCGCCGGCTGGGCCTGTTCGAGAGTCCGGATGGGCTCATTGTGGTCAATCCGGTCGCGTCCCGGGAGCGGGTTTTGTTTGAACAAATGGTCGCTTCCCTGAAACAGGAAAGCATTCCCAGCCAGCCAATGTTGATTCCCCCGATGTTGGAGCTCTCACCTCTGGAAGCGACACTCCTGGGGGACCAAATCGACTTTTTCGCCTCCATCGGCTTCGGCATCGAGCCCTTTGGACGCCACTTGTTCCGCATCCGCAGCATACCGGCGTGGTTGCAGGCAGATAAGGCGGAAACCTTTGTTGAGGAACTGGTCAACCGGATTCGCGAACGGGGCTTGCGGCCGGATGACAAACAGCCTGCACTCATCCTGGTGGCCCGACTTGCCGCCATTCGCGAGGCCCGGGGATTTTCCCCAGACGACCAGCACGGATGGGAAGGATTGGCGAAAGACCTCTTGCGCTGCGAAAATCCTCTTCTGGACGCCCGCGGCCGGCCCACCTTTTTCGAGCTACGGAACAGCGAAATGAACCGCAAGCTGATGCTGCAACAGAACCGGCCCGACTCAGATAGCCTTGATGG
>JBFOLZ010000025.1:0-9420 GCA_040830445.1 Puniceicoccaceae bacterium | reverse complement strand
GGTGGCAGCCCGAGGTGCTCGAGGGCATACTGGTAGCAGCGATAGATGACCCGGAAGTGATCGATGAGCGTTCCGTCGAGGTCGAAGAGGACGGCTTTGTAGTTGTCGCTGTTCATGGCTTGCACCCCTCCATTGGAGGTCCGGGCGCTTGGGCTTGTCAATGCCCTTCAGGGACTGAATTGGGGTAAAATCTTTTTCGATGTTAATGAATTTATTTTGCCATCGCGACGAAGTCCCTAAATGACGGATGCCATGCAATCGCAATTTGATTTTGAAAGCATTCCCGACCGCAAGGGAACGGGCAGCCTCAAGTGGGACAAGTACAAGGATTCCGACATCCTCCCGATGTGGGTGGCCGATATGGACTTCCCGTCCCCGCCGGAAGTGAAAGAGGCCCTCATGCAGCGGGTCGAGCACGGGGTCTATGGCTACACGGTCCCGTATACGAGTGTTGAGGATGCGGTCATTGAGTACATGGCCCGGACCCACCAGCTGAAGGTGGAGCGGGAATGGATTGTCTGGATGCCGGGCCTGGTCCCGGCCCTGAACACCGCCTCGCGGGCCTATGAAAAGCCGGGGGACGCGGTCATGACCAACACGCCCGTCTATCCGCCCTTTCTGACCGCCCCGGAGTGGCAGGACAAGATCCTCCAGGCGGTCCCGCTGGTCATTGAGGGGGACCGCTATGTCTTCGATTTTCCGGCCATGGAGGCTGCGGTCACGGATAAGACGAAGCTCTTCATCCTCTGCAATCCGCATAATCCGGTCGGCCGGGCATGGTCACGCGAGGAGCTGGAGGATGTCGTCGACTTCTGCCGCCGGCACGAGCTGATCCTCATTTCCGACGAGATCCACTGCGACCTCATCCTCTATGATGACATCCCGCACCATACCATCCTCAACGTCGACGACTGGGCCTTCGACCATACGCTGACCCTGATGGCGCCGAGCAAGACCTTTAACGTCCCGGGGCTTTCCTGCAGTTTCATCCTCATCCCCAATCCGGCCCTGCGGCTGCGCTTCCAGCGGGCCTCCCGGGGGATGATTACGGAAATCAACTGCCTTGGCTACGTCGGCTGCGAGGCCGCCTACCGCCATGGCGGGCCCTGGCTCAAGGAGGTCCGCAAGGTCATCCGGGGCAATTACGAGCACGCGGCGGCCTACATCAAGGAGCACATGCCGCGCATCCGCCTCTTCCCCATGGAGGCGACCTACCTTGCCTGGCTCGATGTCCGCGACCTCGGGCTCGACCGCCCGGAGCAGTATTTCGAGGAAAACGGGGTCGGGCTCAGCAACGGGGCCTACTTCGGTTCCCAGGGCTTTCTCCGCCTCAATATCGGCTGCCCCCGGAAAATGCTCGATTGCGCGCTTGAACGGATGGCGGCGGCGTATCATAAATTAGGCTAACATGCTCATCCTCAGCAGCTACATTTCCCGCCTGGTGACCATCACCAGCCTGTCGGGTATCCTGCTGTTTGTCTTTATCCTCATTACCGGCAATGCCATGCGGGACATCATTGGCCTGCTGGCCAACGGGACGATTCCGTTCTCGCTCTTCCTCGAGCTGCTCTGGCTGCTGGTCCCGTACGCGTTCTCCTTCGCCATGCCGCTGGGGGTACTCATTGGGATTCTCCTGACGATGGGACGGATGTCCGCCAACCAGGAGCTGACGGCCCTCAAGGCGGCCGGGGTCTCCCTCTACGCGGTTGCCGCGCCGGTCCTCTTTGTCGCGCTCTGTGGCAGCCTGCTGGCCATCTACATCAACACCATCCACGCCCCGCAGGCCCGGGCCTCCTACAAGGCCATTCTCAATGACCTCGTGCGGACGGATCCCCTGCGCTTCATTGTCCCGCGGACCTTTATCCACGACTTCCCGGGCTACGTGCTTTACGTCGGGGAAAAGGACGAGGGGCGGATGAAGGAGTTCTGGCTCTGGGAACTCGATGAACAGAAGCGGGCGGTACGCCTCCTGCGGGCGGAGGAGGGGAGTTTCGCCTTTGATGAAGCGACGGACTCCCTCATCCTGACGCTGGCCGAGGGCTTTACCGAGCTGCGCAGCAAGTCCAACCCGGATGACCTCCAGGCCATCCAGCCGACCCTTTCCTTCCGCGATGCCCGTATCCGGCTCCCCCTGGCCAGTCTCCTCGGGGCGGCCAACCAGCCGAAGCGGCTGAGCAACTACAAGATGGATGAGCTCCTGCAGCGCAAGGACGAGGCGGAGGCGCTGGTCGCCGCCAGTTCCTCGCCCGATGCGGTGGCGGCCGCCCGGGCCGATGAACTCCGCGTGCAGTACCACATTTCCCGGCGCTTCGCCATGGCCGCGAGCGTCTTCTCCCTGGCCCTCTTTGCCGTCCCGCTGGGAATCCGGGTCAGCCGGACGGAGACCCACGCCAACTTTGCCGTCGCCCTGGCCATTGCCATGACCTACTACATCGTCCTCGTGGTCATTGGCTGGCTCGAGAATTCCCCCCACCTGCGGCCGGATATCCTCGTCTGGATGCCCAACATGGTCGCCCAGGCACTGGGGTTCTGGCTCCTCATCCGCGCGGCGCAGCATTGACTGTTGAATTCGAGGCGATTAAGGATCGTTTTCGATGAGCTTTATATCCCCCTTGATTCGGTCGATGGCCGGCCTTGCTGTCCTGGTGCCATTTGTTGTATATGCGGAAGAGGACACACTGGCAGAACATTGTGAATACGAAACCCCGCGCCTGAAGGAAGAGTACTGGCCGGTGTTTCCCAACAATCCTGCCGCTGATGAGGCAGGCCATGTGCCGGTGGTCGACATTGTCCTTGATGTGTGGGGCAAGCCCATTCATGCGGTCATGGTTTCAACCGGACACGAGGACATTGCCGACCTCTGTATCGGGTCGGCCTCCTTGATGGACTTTACCCCCGCCATCGCCTGCGGAGAGCCGGTCGACGGGTTTTACCGGCACGCCTTCCAGACCTACTTCTATCCGGACCGGCACAACGTTGACGGCACGGTCACTCTCCCGGCCGCCGCTTTCCGCATGCCGCGGAATCTCCTCGAGAACCTCTTCCGCGCCTCCATGGTGGAGGACCAGGTGGTCCTGCGCTTCAAAATCCATGTCGGGAGCGACGGGAAGATCCAGGAGGTGGTTGGCTACACGGAGTGGGAACGGCACCTCGCCTCGAAGGTTTTTCCCAAGCTCACCGAGTTCATGACCTTCACCCCCGCCAAGGCACAGGGATTCCCGTCCGAGTCCCACCTCATCCTCGTGATGGATCTGCGGCGTGGCACGATCCGCAACGAGATTTCGAAGCGCCTCGCCATGGCGGAAGGCCATCAGCCCATGCCCGAAAAGCTGGAAGCGAGCGGATACGAACCGGGCAAGGAATACGCGGTCGGGCTCAGCCTCTATCCCAATGGCACGGTCCAGGATATCCAGTTCCTCACCGTCTTGAACCGGCAGGAGGCCCTCTCCGCAATCAATGCGTTCCGCCAATGGCGCGTCGAGCCAGCGTCGGCCAATAAAGGCAATTTCCACGGCATCAAGGTGACCTATACCTACCTTGAGGATGAGCCGACCGCCGTCATGCTGAAGGATATCGAGAACATCGTCCGGACCCCTCCTAAACCCATCAAGCGCCCGGCTCCCCATTATCCGTCCAAGCTGAGACGGGAGGGGCTGCAGGGCTATGCCATCGTCGAGTTTGTTGTCTGCAAAAAGGGCAGGGTGCCCACCGCCCGGGCCGCCATCGCCACCCATCCCTGGTTTGGGGAGGCCGCCGTCGCAGCCGTCCGTAAATGGAAGTTCGAACCGGCCACCCTCGATGGCGAACCCGTCGCCACCTATGTCCGGGTCCCCATCCCCTTCAAATTCCGGCGCTGACCCTACCCGCCGAAATTTCTTGCCTCCCAGCCCCCCTTCTTGTCCCATGCTCCCTTCCTTGTTGCCCGGGTGGCGGAATTGGCAGACGCGCTGGATTTAGGATCCAGTACCGTAAGGTGTGCAGGTTCGACCCCTGTCCCGGGTACCAATTTTGTCCCCGACTTGTCGGGGAAAACAAAATTGAGTAGGGTCTACAAAAAACGGGGTCTCCACAAAACCCCCGACCCGGCGTAGATTGGAGTCAGCCTTCACCAGCGTCTGGGCAACCATTACAGGTTTCTGGGTTGCCGTGCCCGCCCAACGGGCGGGCGGGAGGCCAGCCCGGGGATGAGGACCCCGCGAATGCGGGGGACGACTCCCCGGGAATAGCGGATCCTCACACACAACGCGGCCCCGCATACGCGGGGGCCGCGGGGACCTCGGGAATCCCCCCCCTTTTATGACACAAAATTCCGTTGCCCCGCCACCCGGATTCGCTACCATTATTTCCAGTTCTTTCGAATCGCATCCATAGAGTTCCCCGGCGTAGCTCCGATCTGGTCGTGAGCGAAGCACGGGGGCGCCAACCGGGCACGAGGAGTCGCCACGGTGGTCCAACGCGATGCGCAGTCCATAACACTGAAACCAAGCACTCCATGATCGTTAAAAAGTCGAAGACGCACTCGCTCCGGATTGATCCGGACAATCCCGACCACCACCTCTACCGCAACAACGGGACCTGGTGGATTCACTACACCCGGCACCTGCCCGATTACACTATCCAGCGCGTGCGCTACAGTTTGCGGACCAAGGACCGGGTCGTTGCCCACGAATTGAGGGACAGTATCCTCGACGGACTGTTCGAAAAAGGGGAGGCGGCATGAACCGGCGCTACTTTCTCCGTTCGATGGGCGCCGCGACCGGTGCGCTCTTCCTCCCGGACCGCTTTCTCCTCCGTGCGGAACGCTTCCTTGAGCACCACGGGGATCCCCTCCTCAAATCGTTCCGTTCGCCGCACTATACGTTTCTCCTCGACGATTTTGAGACTCTCCACCTGGGCGATCCCTGCCAAGGGCCGACCGATATCCCCACCTGGCGCCAGTATTTTCTCGAGTACCAGGGATACATGCCATCGGAACTGACCGACGATTTTCTCGAGGAGGAGCTTGGTGTGGATCCGGCCAAGCTGGATGATACATGCCGGAGGACGTCTACATGGATGGCTACTGGTTGCGGCATGAGTCTTCAACCGCCATGGCCTATCACTTTCTTGAACCGCTTGATGTCGGTCCGCATATCCGCCATCCCGACGGCGAGGTCGTTGGCGAGCTGAGCTTTGTCGACGGGCCCTTTCCCGGTTGCGACTCCCTCTTTGTCAAGACCGATGACGGCCTCTCGCTCTCCTGCCTGCAATGGCGACTGGAGCAACTGGGGTACCGGTGTAATTTTGTCAGGGAGTGGCGCTTTTATTAGTAGTGAATAGGTCGATCACGAGCGTCCGTCCGTCCTTTCCCAGATTTCAAAAACCGCATCTTGGTAGGCACTGGGTCCGAAGCCATTGCTCTCCTTGATGAGATAGGCGAACTTTCCCTTCCGGATACCGTTGAACCAATCCAGGTGCAATAATGTGGCATTCTGCTGGATTACCCCGGTCTCTCCCAGAAGGTCACCCTTAAGCTCCACGACAAAGAGGTTCATTTCAATGATTGGCTCGATGTCATTCCCCAGGAAATCAACCCGGACGGGACCATGCTTTGTTTGAATCTCTGAGAAACAATAAGTGACTTCCTCATCAAACGCCGCTGAACCGAGCATAGGTCTCCTTTTTGTTTCAACGAACTTCATGTTCAGCGGCTTACTGTCGACCCGTCTCCAATTCCGCTTTGTATTGGGAATCGTGTAGCCGGTGATCCAAGTCGTTTTCCGCCCTTCACGCAGCAGGGGAAACATGCCAATCCGGTTTTCCTCCACCCATTCTTCCGGACGCGGCTTGCCGGTGAACGGGCTGTTTATCCCCGGCACACTGCCCAGGATTTTCGGAAGGCCGGTTGTGGTCAGGAGAGCCGACGAGAGGCCGGCCTGCTTCAGGAATTTCCGTCGCTTCATTCCGCTTCCTCCGCTTCGAGTGCCTCCTCGGCCAGTTGCTGGTCGAACCAGTTGTCGATTTCCGTGGCCGCCCAGCAGCCGAGTTCCGGATAGAATTCCGAGGAGAAGGTCGTGAAGTCCCGCAGGCGCTCGACGTGCTCGGCATCCCCCTTGGCGAATTGGTAATTCATCTCGTTGTAGACATGGGGCAAATTGCCCTGCCACTCGAGCTGGGTGGATTCAATGAACCGGACCAGTTGCCGGAAACTGAAGGGCCGCTTGATGCTCTCCTTGTACCCGTGGAAGGGGCACTCGTATTCGTCCACCCAGCGGAGGCCAATCGTCTTCTCCGGCAGCGGCCGGGCCCGCAGTTCGATGACGTCGAAGGTCGTCGACTGCAACTGGATACGGACAATCACCACTTCGCCCGGCAGGCGCTGGGGGAGGTATTCCCCGCCCATGAAGAAGGGGTGGATGCGGCCAAGGCCCTGGCGGCTGCCCTCATCCAGGTCGTCCTCCAGCAGGGCCTCCGTCAGTTGCTCCATCTGGCCGGCGTTCCAGAAGTCGGTGATCATCTCGCGCCGGGCCGTCCCGCTGATGCCGGCAAGGATTTCCTGCAGGGGATCCGCATGCTCCCAGTAGCTCTCGGGCCGGTGCTTCCAGTCGTAAGTCGGTTTGGTCGTTGCCATGATTGTTCCTTGGTTGATGGTTCAGGCGCCATTGTCCGCGATCCGGTCGCAGGGGACAAGGAGGGCGCCTGTCATATGACAGAAACCAGTATAGCAGGCGGGGTCGGACAAATTTTGACTGAGCCTTACAGTTATGCTATTGAAAGATGCTTATGCGGGAGGAAGAGGACACACAACCACCACGTTTGATCGGGGAATCCATGCCTGCCGTACTGCACCAAATGGGTATCGATCCCGATGCCTCGGTGGATGATATCCCTTCGCCCCCGGTCAGGATTTATCGGGAATCCGTCAAAGTGAATCGGGTGCCAGTTGATCCGGAACAGGTTGAGAAGAGGCATCGATGGGAAAGGGAGAACCAAGACCGCCTCAAACTGTTGGCGGAGTACTGGAATTGCTGCCTTTCCTGGTTCCGTCAGCACAATCACCCGTATCCGATTGTCGAACGTGAACCTTATTCACTTGTCCGGTTGCTCTATTCCACCAGCAACCTGGAGGCGGGCATGTGTTGCGACTGGCCTTGTTCTGAGGATGGAAACGTAAAGGGCTTGATGGTCGAGGTTTCCACACAGTATCGGCAGGCTGAGTTGTACGACCGCCTGTGGTTGCCTCGACGTGAATCCATCGAGGCGTCAACGGGACTGAAACTGCACTGGTACCGGGATTCGACCAGCGCCATCATCCGCACCATCAAGCCGGGACCGGAATTCACCGAAAAGGCGGATTGGAACAGTCAGTTCGTATGGTTTGGTCAGACCCTCGATGCCCTGCTGCACGCCCTTATCGGCAATATTCCCTGGCGCGATTGGATCTGGAACCAGATGCGGGATGAGGAGCGGGAATGCAACCGGGTTCACCTTCAGGAATTGGAAGCTATCGAGAAAGAGCAGGGGTTTTAGAGGATTTAATTCTGGGGTCAGACAGGATATGTCGGATGCCGGGTGCTAAACTCCTCCCGACTTTGAACCTTGTTGTCAACCCGTGCGACAGATGGGGCCGGCAGGGGAATCGCCACTATGGCCGGGGCGTGACATTGGGAGCCGCAGCAATGTCCCGTACCTTTCTATAAAAAACAAAACCCGAATAATCTGTCGACTGCGGCGGACTTTACTATCGCTCCCGACTTGACCCCTCCTATAGAATAGCAGGCTTATGAGCCGACTTCTCGTTATCCCCGACATTCATCAGGACATCGCCTTCCTTTCACGCATCCTCGACCGGGAAAATCTGGACCGCTACGACCAGATTATCCTGCTGGGGGATTACTTTGATGCCAACGTGGAGGTCTATGCCAGTGAGGCCATGACGCGCCTGACAGCGCAGTTCCTCCTCGAACTGGTGCAGGCCTATCCGCGCAAGGTGCGGTTGTGCTGGGGAAATCATGAAATCATTTACTGCCGGCTGCGGGAATATGTCATGCGGGAGGATCCAGAGTCTGTTCGGGAGCAGGTGGGTGACAGCGATCTCGTTGAGACCTTTCAGCGGCCCCGCCCGCGGCGGACAGCAACCGGTCGGCGGGCCCCTCTGGCTCGACTGGGAAAGCGAGTTCGTCGATGAACTGCCCTACCGTCAGATCGTCGGCCATACCGCGGATGCCAAGCCCCGCCAAAAGGGCCGCTCCTGGTGCATCGACTGCGCCCAGCAGGGGTATGCAATCGTGGAGAACGGGGAGCTGGAAGTGGTGGATATAAATGGCCAGAAATAGCAGGTTACCGGACAAGGTTGAATTCCAGTCTTTTCATTCGGGCCCGAGCGGACTAGGAAAAGCTATGCAGGGCAGGCAATTATTGATGGTTTTGATGATTGTTGCTTCTTGGGATTGAGGGACAGCTGATGTCACACTGTGACTTTAATTGGGACTTACTGGCGCATCCGGTCACTCTAACTTCGCAGAATACAAGCCAGCGGAATTTTACATTTAGTTCCAGCGCAACAGGTTAGCCTTATCCTTTTACAAATGGCACAGATATTGCGGGACTAGCCCAATATATTGGGGCTACAGGCTTTGCTTAACACAACATGTAGTAACCCTAATGAATTAATCAAGTGCTTTTTTAATTTTTCCATCACCTGCTATGTCAGCACGGAAATGGGAACTAACAAACCAACTATAAACAGTTATGGCGAAAAATAAACCATATGGTGACGGAGCCCGCAAAGGTGCGGTAAGGGACCGTTCACAGACATACAATCCGCACAATCAACGATGGATCAAGCGGGATTCTAATACCGGGCGATTCATAGATCAGAAAAACGACGACAAGCCCTTTAAAGGGATAAGGAAGGAGGATCGATGAATGGTTATTATCGATATTAACGGAAACCGAAAATCGATTGGTGAAAAGTATGAATCCTGGATATCGGATGAGATACGAAACAGAAGAGATCAAGGGGTAAACGTCCGAATCACTATCATTATAGGCGGTGATTTGAACCTCCGGTTCGTATCTGAGGATTGCCCCTCAGGAGGTGGAGGTGGGAACAATCGCCGCTATACTCCAAGGCAAAAGGAGATCATTGATCTTTGGTGTCAGAGTCATTTGACACAGCCGAAGATTAGTCCAGGCGATTTGATCTCATTTCTCAAGAAACTGGAGAAACTGATATGAACCCCATCGAAGGTGTGAAAGAAGAACACCTTGAGCCTCGGTGTTAATTCACCGAAACCCAAGGTGTTAATAGTGTAAGCGTCCGGTCAGTGACCTCCTTGACAGAGTTACGTGACTAGTGAGTTGGTAACCATTGAGAGTCGAAGGGACTCAATTTGCCTAGTCGGATGATAACCAATCGACTGGTCAAGCGAGTGGCTT